>CAYMGX010000035.1:0-34705 GCA_964390065.1 uncultured Fibrobacter sp.
TTGTCCCTGACGCATCAGTCTTAACAATGTCAATGACTTTGAACGTCGTGGAAGAGTAGGTTATCTTGAAATCATGAATCATCTCATCGGTGAGGATCGCTTCCTTATTGAATATTAATTCAATCATATCGATAAAACCATTACCACTGGTGTCACGGGTAATTACATCAGCTATTTCTGCTGGAATCGTATTTACACGAATATCAACGGAGTCAATAAGATCTATGTTGTCCATCTTAAGTTTTGCAACAATTGTTCCAGTTTGAATTTGATCATTTTTTCCGGGATAAAACTCAAATTCAGCAGCAGACACTGCATCCAACTTATTGATAGTGCCGGTGGTATACCAGTTATCAACAAAAGGTTTTTGTGTAATAAGATTATTGTATTTGTCAAGAACAATTGTCGTATACCTTTTTCCAACCTGATCATATTCGAATATTTCAGTTGATGTGATAGGTATAAGTGATTCATCAGTTATTTCAAGTCGATAGGCAGTTGCAGGACGTAACCTGAAATCCTGATAATCCATAATTCCATTACCTATATCAACACGCAATCGATGCAGACTATCTGTCCGATCATAGGGGAACGGTGCATAATAAGCAATAAAAAGAATTGTATCAATCCCATTCTCAAAGCACTGATCATGTTTAATTGTGGTTGAAAAACCCTGGTTCAAATCAGTCCATGTATCCTTAACCTGAATGCGAGGTGTAAATTCGGTTCTACTTGTTGGATACTTAAGAGTATCATTATATATGACTTTCTGAGGTGACCTGCCATTAGTACCAAAACAATATGATCCAGGTACAAGGCCATCAGCAGTGTATATTTTGACTTCAGCACGCAACGTGTCTCCTGCAATCAGCTTTGATTCAGGTGTAATGATATTTAGCTCTACCCTGTTTATTTCCCCTAATGTTACAATAACCGGAATTTCTTTTTGGGGAGTAGGAGCACATTCTCCAAAATTTCTCGAAAGAACCAATGTACTAACACCTTCAGTTGTAGGATCAAATGTCCAGAGAGAATTTTTTTCCGGGGTTGGAATAGTGTAATCTGGAGGAGTCGTGAGTTTCCATGTCGCTTCTGTTGTAATCCATGAACCATCACTTGATCTTTTCCCTTCGACATAATACGTTGCTTTATCATCAGTGGTCATCCGAATGGTATCAATCAAATTTCCATCTTTATCCTTTAATCGTAAATCGATAATACAATCGCGAGACAATTTAACTTCAACATCATCCGATATTAAACCTGGTTCAGTTGCAGTAACTCTTGTTGTTCCATTATCTGCATCTGCAGCTCTGGTAATTGTGCCTTTATAAGCGGTACCATCACTTGTTGATGTAGTTACAATTGGCTCAGCCGCATCCCATTCAGTTTTTACTGGATCTGCTAATCTAACATAGTTCCCGTTTATATCTCTTACTACAGCATAGGCAGTTGCAGTTGTTGCATCACCATTAATGGTAAGTTGTCCTAGCGGGTTGTCATCACGGCTCTTATTAAAAACAGGTTTTCCATTATCAAATTTGACATCTTCTATGACAACGTGATGCGGATAACATCCTTGAGTCACCCAGAAAACAATCGTTGTATCTACATCTTTTTTAAAAATTGAATCATAGACAGAAACTTTAATTCGGACAGTATCCTCTGCTTCAGTTGGAAAAAAAGAAAGTATGTTTCCTTTTAACGCACCAATATTACCTTTGACTGTCGATGCACCATTAGCAGAACCTGGAAGTACTTCCCAAACAGCTGTTTTTGCAATATCGGGTCTTTCTTCACCGTCCATCTCAACTCTGACTGATATTGGAGTTGTGTCGCTAGGACAAACATCCTGATCATGTGCAAAAATAAAGGTAGGAGGTTGGTGTTCGAAAAGATTTGTTTCAATGCGGATACTTGACATTGTCGTATGACGTTCTGCGAAAAACAGATCAAACTTATATTCTGTATTGGTAATGAGCCTGTCAGGGACAGTGAAACTATCTACTGCAGGCTCGTGTATTCCACCAAGGTCCATTACAAGAGAATCATCTATAAATGCCCACACATCGTCATCACCTCTGAACCTGAATATCTGAGCATCATCTGTTTTTGTAAACTTAAAACTAAGTTGCATTGTAAATGCATAGTTATGCTTTGGAATAGCTGCATTGCTGCTTTCAACTCCAAAAGAAGCTGGAGGAGGGTATGCATCCAGAGGAAAGAAATTAGCATTGTCATATCGGTACATATTAGAACCTGGTACCCGAATGAATCTCAGACTGTCTTTAATCACAATATTTATAAACGATGTATCAGTTAAAACAGTTTGTGTACCAGTTTGTCTACCATCAGTTCTGTTATAAGGATAGGTTGGAATGGTAAAATCACCTTTCGCACTATCTTCCCATGCACGATACCAATACTTCATATAAGCATTCATAAGTATTTTATCCGGATCACTTGTAGGTACTGGTTTGCCATCTTCATCAAGAAATGTTTGTACCATACCTTTTTTCACACCAGTAGGGTGTTCCCGTTCAAATTCAGGATTACTACCATCAGAATGAAAATCGTAGTAGGTGACAGGAATCCAGATTGCATCCTCAAGGGTGCCCTGGGAGAAAACGTTTGACGACAACAGCAATGCTACACCACATATCCAACCAATGAATGATCTTTTGGTAATCTTCATAGGACCGCCCTCTATGTATTAAACCGGTTAAAGATGATTTAAAATCAATTGTTATTTAATATAATATATCTTTTATTTTTTGCACAAAATAGTTTAAGTTACAAAAAATGTATTCAGCGTGAATACATTGGCAAATAAAATAGTTGAAGTATCCAGATAATTCAACTATTTGTGAGTTTTCTACGCAGGTGAATCAAACTATAAGAGTAGTAACCTGAACCGCTTAATAACGACAAACATACGTAAAGTATTGAGATAGTAAGAATCGGAGAGAATATTCTGAAGAATTATTGTGGGAACGGAAACCGTGTGACACGCAGTCTGAAGATCAGAAGTAAAGTAATTGTATGGTAACAGTAAGCGTGCACAACATTATACCTGTTAAATATTTTGGTGATTTGATTAAATAATTTCAGCGAAATAAATGATTCGTTGATTTTTAACAAGGCATAAGTTGAATCTGAAAGTTAATGGTGTCGATTCAGGTAATAGATCGGTACCAGGTTTAAAAGGGGAGCAGTATTTCAATATAACTAAGTTTACATAATATGTATTATCGGACATGTCTTTAGTGTATGGTTTTGATTTTTTTTGGGTTCTTTTCAGTTACTTTGTAGCTGCGTCAAATCCTTTTTACTCCCATACTCCTGGAATATTCGCTCTACAGTGTCTGCAAAACCCGTTATCAATGTCACATCTTAAAACATCGTATCCGTCACGGATTATGATACATCTTTGGCATCCAGGACATCTGGTCGAGATTTCATTCGCGACATTTCCTTCGTATACATAGTTTAATCCAGCATTAATTCCGGCATTTACGGCAACTTCAATTGATTTAATTGGTGTCGGGTCCAGAGAATCCATTTTGTATCTTGGGTAAAACCGTGAGATATGCCATGGCATATCTTTATCATTCGCTGCAATAAACTCCGCAATTGATACAACTTCAGATTCGGAATCGTTTAATCCAGGAATCAGCATCGTTGTGATTTCTGTCCATATCTTGTGGTATTTTAATAACTTAATCGTTTCTTTGACTGGTTCCACGCGAGCTTTGCAAATCGTTTTATAAAATTCATCAGAAAATGATTTCAAGTCGATATTACACGCATCCAGGTATGGACTTATTGTTTCCAGAGCTTTTTCTGAAAAAAAACCATTTGAAACGAAAATTGTTTTTAATCCGTAACTCTTTGCTATTATTGATGTATCAAGGGCGAATTCAAAGTAAATTGTCGGCTCGGTATAGGTAAAAGATATGCTTTTACAACCAGACTCCAGAGCGCGTTTTACAACAGACTCCGGAGTATATAACAGCCTTGCTATAAATGCTTTATCACTGACTTTGAGCTGTGAAATTTCAAAATTCTGGCAGAAACTGCACCTGAAATTACAACCGGGTGATGCAATCGAATAGGAGGTTGAACCAGGCAAGACGTGGTAAAGCGGTTTTTTCTCAATAGGATCGATATGTTGTGCGATAAGATTACCATAGTTAAATGTTACAAGCTCCTCCCCTACGTGTTTTCTTACTCCACAAAGTCCGAATTTGTCAGGTTCGATTTTACAGAAATGACTGCACAATTCACATTGAATATATGAGAATTCCGTATTTTGAAAACACTTACATCTTTTCATTGTAAAGCCTTGAAATAGTGTATGATGTGATGATTATCAAATGTAATACTTTAGATTTTATATACATAAAAGACTGATTTTTAATAACAATATACAATATCCGATTGAATTTCAGGTGTACCATTTAATATTATTATATAACAACGTTATTATAATTGCTGGTGGTGCAGAACAATAATAGGAACAGGATAATCAGTATGGATGGTGCTATTAAAAACATAAAAAACATTTGTGTTTTACTTCTCTTTTTAATTTTAATTTCAAAAACGTGGGGCGAAAATCATTCAACATCTGATAATTCATTCCCCAACAAACTCAAGTTTACTGAGCCGGTACGATACGACTCGTTAACTAACACCATAAAAGTGTACTGGAAACTTGATTCTGCATTTGCCGTAAGTGACACCATGCATGTCGGTATCACTTACTCTTTTGACAGCGTGCAGGTATTTGGTAATGAGAATGTGACAATCAACAGCAACGGAAAATTCCCGGACTCAGGTACAGTTAATTTCAAACTCCCGGAACTTCAATTCGAAAAGAAGTACTGGGTAGGATTGTGGCTTACCAAGAAAGGAAGCGGTTATTGGGCACCTCCGACAATTGATTGTCTCGGCACCTGCTCAATACCATCATTTACACGTCAGATAGTAACTTATTTCGAACCCGGCAAAGATACTGTTTTCGCGAATAACCGGAAAATAAGATTATGGACAGAGATTTCTGACAACCCGACCACTGACACATTAAAGATTAATCCAGTGACATCAATAAAAGGATTTGTTGTCGTTAATCCCGGCTTTTACTTTTCGAAAAAGGAAAACACCCGCGGTTTTTACGTCGGACTGAGCTATGCATCACTGCCATTAAAGTACAATTATTCACAGGTAAGATTTTTCAGAGGAGATAGCAGCTTTGCAACTGTTGATACCAATCCACCGTCTTACGATACGCTGAATAAATATGTGTACATTAATACGAATGATCTCAATGATCCATTCATGCTGCTCATCGACACTGTCCCCCCGAATGTCATCGCTCCATCAAGAACGATTACTGCCGCATATCAGAAAAGTGATATTCAGGATAATTTCAGAGTATCAGATAATGTAAATAATGTCAAATGGAGCTATTTCTATAGCGCTAATGATGGAAAAGGGAAAACTATTGATGGTTATTTCAACGCATCACGGAAAGACACAACAATTACTATACCAAAAGAGAATGTTGGCAATGAAACCGGTGTACGTATCATTTTGAAAGTCACTGATGGTACACATACTGTTTCCTATAATCTTTCCAGGCGAATCCTTGTTGCCGAAGCTGATGGATTTTATATTAATCCGCAGAAGTGGACACCGGTCTCGACAAATTTTGACCTTGATGAAACAAGTGTTAGTGAACTGATTCTCAAAAAACTAAAAAGTACAGACAGCCTGTATGATAAAAGGTACACCCGCATTTTTCAGTGGTTGCCTACTGTTAAAAATGCAACCTCCACAGATAAATGGGTAGAATACAGCAGTGAAGATTCTGCATATTTTAACCTTACTCCCGGTAAAACTATCTGGTTAAAAACAAGAATCGAGAAAATCCCAGGAACAACAGAGAATTTCGTAACCTTTTCCGGAGCTAAAACTATATCATTGCGCGATACGTTTTCTGTGAAACTAAAACCGAACTCGTTTAATGACATTAGTGTTCCGTTTCACTTTAATGTCCGGTTGTCAGATGTTTTGAATGCAACACAAAAAGCAGATTCATTAAGTTTTTTTATCTGGGAAAAACAGGGAAAAGACAGCGTTTACAATGCAACGGCATTCTATCTTAAAAATGTTGACGGTGCAAATAACAAGGATGCTATGATTGATTTTCAGAGACCATTCACAGTCATGAATAATAGCAGGGACACTGTTACACTGAGATTTCCACCAGTATCATATTTGGAATCTCTACCGTCATTATCAAAACCGGTTATTAATCCGAATGCATGGTCGGTTATCGTAAAAGCTTTAAGCGACAATTCAGAATCCAACGTGTACTACGGGTATGTTCCGGGTGAAAAAACGGTGTTATACCCCGATGCTCCTACTTTTTTGCAAAAGCGTATCACCCTCTTTGAAAGAACATCAAAACAGCAGGGATGTTACATGGTGACCGGTACACTTCCAAACGGTGGTTTTTCAAAAGAGATATCCTTGATTAACAAGAGTGATACGGCAGCAGCATTCAGGCTTACTGCTGAAACAAACGGTAATTTCCCTGACGATTACAAAACAGTGTTCTATAACCGTTCTTCCAACCAATTTTCATCAAATCCGGAAGTTACCGTTGCTGCAAACTCCACAGAAACCATATGGGTGATCTCTGCAACAAACGCATATATTGACAATTACTTCAACAAAGTGATGTCGTTGACATACGCACTTGGCTCGCTCTATCCAAACCCTTGCCGGGGAATACTCAATATTCCTTACGTTATTCCATTTGGAACAAGTGATCAGATTGTTTTTGAGATATTTGATGAACTCGGAAGGCTTGTATGGAAAAAGAGCCTTGAGTCGAATCGCAATGGTCTGAATAGATTCGTGTGGGATGGAAAAGGACTCAAAGGGCAAAATTTGAGCGCCGGCTTCTATCTGATGCGCTTTACAAGCAGAAATGGATCTGGAAAAGTTACATCACAATTCCACTCAAAATTCACCTATTTGCCGTAAAAATTATGCTTCAGTACAAAGAAATATGTGGTGCACTGCACCTTCATACAACATTCTCTGATGGCGGTGTTGACTACCCTGCCATGATTAAAACCGCACAGGTGCTTAATCTTGATTTTATCGTTGTAACCGACCACATGACCCTTAATGGTTTACAATCAGGCTATGAGGGATTTCATGATACACTTGCAGTACTGTGTGGATATGAACATAATGACCGTAATAACCGTAACCACTATCTTGCAATGGGTGTCAATCGTGTATTTACTGATGCAACCGAACCGCAGACGTATATTGATGCTGTCAAGGGTAATGGCGGCATAGGGTTTCTTGCACATCCTGCAGAAAAACGTAAGTATATGGCAGCATTTCCGGCGTATCCCTGGACAACCTGGGAGATCGACCGGTTTGATGGCATTGAGATCTGGAACCAGTTTTCTGATTGGGTTGAGCAGCTCAGGACATGGAAAAGTGTGATCAGATTATGTTTTCCGCGACGATTCATTAAAAGAGCTCCGGAAGAGCTGTTAAAAAAATGGGATGAGCTCAATGTGTCACGATATGTAAGTGGTATTGGCGGTGTTGATGCTCATACGATGACGTATCGAAAAGGATTGTTTACATTCAAGGTGTTCCCTATCAAGGTGGAACTCAAGGGGATCAGGACACATCTGTATATACCGGAAAATCAGACTGACAACGACTTCGGTAATCACAAAAAATCAATACTTTATTCCTTAAAAAACGGTCATTCATTTATCAGTAACTTCAGGCGCGGTGATGCATCCGGGAGCTTTTTTACAATAGTAACTAAAAATGGAACAAAGTACCCGCCGGGAAATTTCGTTTACGATTCGTCACCTGTTGCACTACAGGTATCAATCCCAAAAACTGCCGAAATCAGGCTTGTAATAGATAATAAGATTGCAAAAACTGTTTATGACAAAGAGGCCTCATTTGATACTGCCGCTTCGGGAGTTTACAGAATCGAAGTGCACATAAAGGATTCTGTCTGGATTTATTCTAATCCGTTCAGAATTTTTACTATTTAAACCTCGATAATCTTTCCTCTATGATATCTGCGATTCCTGGTGTCCCCAATGATTATTTAATAAGCAAATACTGGAATTCGGTAACAAAGAGTTTCGGTAACAAAGAATTATTGAAAATTGGCAATAAAAAGGATACTATATCAGAGGAAATTATTACACTGATTGATACTACAAAGCGATATCATGATGGAAGGTGGCAGGATAAAATGGGAAGAAATTTAAAAATAGCATTAGGACAAATAGAAATAGTTGAAAACAACTACAATGGAAACATTAAAAAAGCTGAAATGATGGCTACGGATGCGGCTTCAAAAGGTGCAGAAATAGTATGTTTTCCTGAATTCTTTTCAACAGGGATACCGCCTCTTCCTGAGCCTGAAAACGGCAGGACCATAACCACCATGAGAGTTTGTGCGCAAAAAAACAAAATTGACATAATAGCAGGTACTATTGTCGAAATGAGAGAAGAAAAGAGCTATAATGTCTCGTACTATATTAATAAATACGGGGAAATATCCGGCAGGCACGATAAAACGCATCTTTTCTTTCAGGAAAAGCCATACCGAACCGCTGGTGATACAATAACAATTATCGATAATGGAAAAGCTAAGATTGGTATCGCAATATGCTGGGAACTGAATTTTCCTGAATTAATAAGGAGATATGCTTTAGCCGGTGCGGAAATTGTTTTTTGTCCGACATGGGTTGAAGACTGGAGAGATGGTCTTGATGGAGTGGCAGAGGAAAGAAGAAGAATTTCTTTGACAAGAGCGGCTGAGAATCAATTTTACTTTGCAGATGTTATTGCTGCTGGCTATACCGATTCAAATGTTGAAACAGGCAGAATGAGAATGGCCGGACATAGTACGGTTGCTTCCCCGGGTCCAATGTCTCAGGTAGTAGCAAAGGGAGAGTATAGTGAGGAATTGATAATTGCTGATATTGATTTGGATTTAATCCGCAAAAAGCGGGAGTTTCTACCACTTCTATATAACAGAAGACCAGAAATGTATAGTGAACTGTTAAAATAGCATATTGCTGCCAGAAGGCTTCTCACTACCAAACAATAGCACATCTGCATCACGCCAGGAAACGAAGAATCCAAAATTGTTCTGGCACTGTTTTAAACACGAGACTTATTTTAACTGCTGACGTTGAAATCACATTTTACATCCGGATCAGAGATAAAATTGAAACGTATTCTGACAAAATTACTTGATCTGTTTTTTCTTCTTAGATTTCCACTTCTGGCGCCCGTCTGGACTATTTTTCTTGTAGGGTACATCACCGGAAACGAAGCCTGCCGGATTGGTGGCGTTTTCTATAATACAGATCTCTATAAAAGTGTTCTTCATGCATGGATAATTCTTTCCGGTTTCTCTCTGGTTGTTGCATCAATCTACGTTGTTAACCAGATTGCCGACATTGAAAGTGACAGAATCAATCATAAGTTGTTTATTCTTCCGAATGGTTTTGTATCAATTGGTACCGCTTGGATACTTGCGTCGGCTTGTGCGTTATCAGGTCTGCTTATTGCGCTTGCATACAGTAAAGTGCTTCTTATTCTATTCGGTCTAAGCTTAGTACTTGGTTATTGTTATAATTTACCACCGGTTGCACTTAAAAACCGGCCAATTGGTGGTGTTACTGCAAATGCACTTGGGCATGGTATGATTGCATTTCTGACCGGATGGTACAGTGTTCATCCGTTCGACAGTTTTTCTCTGCCTTTGTTTATCCAGGCTGTTATCTCCTCCCTGAGTCCATCGTTTGCCAATGGTGCAGTATTCCTTGCCACAACAGTCCCTGACGCAGAGGGAGATCGGAGTACCGGCAAGGCTACTTTTTGCGTGAAATATGGTGAAAAGGCAACAGCCACAGCTTCTGCGGTTTTGTGCGTAGTTGCTTTTATCACATCGTTTTTCATGTTGTACAATGCCTGGATCATGATTGCGACATCGCTTGTCAGTGTTGTTTTCTTTATCTATTTCGCGTTTACGACAAAAAAAGAATATGCGTTCAGAGCTTTCAAATGGCCTGTTTTTCTGCTCTCCGCGGCAGTGGTGCTTTTTCAGCCTGAGTATGGTGTACTGATTATTCTAACCTTCTTTGGTAGTCGTTTATACTACAAATGGCGATTCAACATCGAATATCCAACATTCAAAGCACAATGATATGCTATTTCGTAAACTGACAGATGCTTTCTTTACGTTACGGCCGGTAATTCTGATTCCAGTTTGGGGGTTTTCGATTTTCGGGTATTACCGGGCAACTGATATGAACCTTTTTAAATTACATGAGTCCTGGTTTACAATTTCTCCACTGGTATACGCTGCATTCTTATTTTTTTCGCTTTCAGTTGGTACCGTCTATGTAATGAATCAGCTTGCCGATATTGATGTCGATAAAAAAAACGGTGGACTTCCACTGATTGCATCAGGAATCGTTAGTGTAAAAGCAGCATGGATTCTTTGTGGTATCTGTGCACTTCTCACCATTGTTTTGCCACTATTTTCATCATTTAAACTACTCTCACTTTTTTCCACCATTACCATTTTAATCGGGTATGTCTATAGTTTCAGGCCTTTTTACTTTTCCGGAAGATTGATCGCTGATTTCCTTTCGAATGCTACAGGGTATGGGGTTATTGCGTTTGGTGTCGGATGGTACCTTGGTGGTAGAGAGCTTTTGTCAGGTGAATTTTTATATGCATCCCTACCCTATTTTCTTCTAATGTGTGCGGGATCAATAAATTCAACAATCCCTGACATCGATGGTGACCGTGTGGAAGGTAAAAATACTACAGCTGTCATACTCGGTGCATCACGCGCGCATATAGTTTCAACCATCATTTTGATTGTTGCCGGTGTTTTTGCACTTATTCAAAAAGATATTCTTGCATCATGCTGTGCAATACTTTCACTTCCATTTTACTTACTGTATATTATAAATCAAAAAAATATTTTTATGGAAGCCACGTATAAAATGGGTGGCGCTTTATGTATGCTATGTGCGTTTCTGGTAATGCCGGTGTTTATACCGATATCGCTATTCGTCTTTTATTGCACCAGAATTTATTTTAGAATGCGTCACGCTGTTGAGTACCCATCAATGGTACCCTCAAAGAGGAAATGCTAACATACACGAAATAATAGTTTTAGTTTGATAAGTATCGTGTGTCTATTTTATGTACGGTACAGAGGTGAATGAGTCCGTAACCGGGAAATCGGTACAAATTTATATTTAACGTTAGTTTATAGGTAATGATAAACATATTAAAATTCTTTTCATTAGTACTTTTTTTTGCAATAAACGCAGTATCATTTCAGATCTCTGCAAAGGATTCCCTGTTTTCACAATCCGTAACAAACCTCATCCTTCAATGCCATTTTGACTCTGCCAACAGTGCGATTGATACCTATAGAAAAAATGATGGCAAAAATCCATTACCACCGGTGTTAAAACTTGCAGTATTGGGAATGCGTGATGTCGATCTTGAGATGACCGTTGATTCGCTCCTGTTCATGAACACATACGCGCTGGCAATTGCTAATGTACTTGATTATGAAAAGAATCATGGTAAAAGTGATTACAGCAGGATGCTGGTTGGATTTACAAAAGCTATACACTCATCATTCTATCTGCGGCGCAAGATGTACATGTCTGCAATGCATAATGGTATTGACGCTATGAAAGTGCTTCGCGAGGCAAAAGAAATTGACAGTACAAATACAGAAGTTGATTTCTTTTTGGGTTTGTATGATTACGCAAAAGCGGAGCTGCGATCCCGGTTGTGGTGGGTAATGTTCTGGTATCCGGGGGGTAAAAAAGAGGGAATAGCCAAACTCGAAAACTGCACAAAAACCGCATTCATTGTAGGCAGCGCGGCACAAATCACTTTGTCAAATATCTACACCGACGAAAAAAAACCTGAAAAAGCGCTCCGTATTATCCAACATCTTGATTCGCTCTACCCGTCAAGTCGTTTTGTTGGTTGGGCGAAAGTAAAGTACTTTGAAAAGTTAAAAATGTATACCGATGCAGCGGAAGAGTACAACAAATTGTCGTTACAATACTACTCTGTAAAGAATGGTCAGTACAACTCCTTTTTCACAAGGAAAAAGGAAGCGCTTATGTACTATGAAGCAGGACAAAAGAGTAAAGTTCAGATGATTTGCAAAGCAATGCTTTCTGATCCGATGCTTACCAATGAGGATATCAGGAAAGAGACAAAACGTTTATTGGAGAAAGTCAATGAGTCTTGAAATAAATAAAGCAGTCTGTGATCAATGCGGGACATGTATCAGCGTATGTCCCGTTGATGCGCTCGAACTGACAACTGAGTTAAGTGTTGATGTCGCAAAGTGTATAGTTTGCAGGAACTGTGTAAAGGTATGTCCTGTTGGTGCGTTGCGAACATAACTAACGTATGTCTGAATTGTAAAAGAGATGTGTATGGAAAATTCATTTGATATAGCTGTCGTTGGTGGTGGTCCCGCAGGATCAATGTCGGCACTGAATGCTTGCAGGGATGGTGTCTCTGTCTGTCTGATTGAACGGAAACACGAGTTTGGAATACCGGTGCGATGCGGGGAAGGTATTGGAAAAAAAGGGCTGATGCGGTATGTTGAACCACGTCAGGAGTGGATCAAGGCTACCGTAAAACGTTCCAGTATGGTATCACCGTCCGGCATTAAAGTACAACTCGCGAACGTTGAAGAAAGCTTCATACTTGACAGAGAAAAAATGGACGCTGATCTTGTGAAAATGGCAGAAAAAACCGGTACACGGATCTTTTCCGGCACGACAGTTTTATCTGTCAGACAAAATTCAGATAAAACATACACACTGGTAACAACCGGTGTGTCAATAACTGCTAAAATTGTCATTATTGCTGATGGAGTCGAGTCAAAGATTGCCCGTTGTCTTGGATGGAATACAAAACTTGACCTTAAGGATCTGGAAACATCAGCGTTTGCACGGGTGGTCTCCCCTTTTATCGATAAGGAATCGTGTGTCTTTTATACCGGTTCAGCTGTTGCACCGGGTGGATATGCCTGGGTTTTTCCTCGTGGTAATGGCGAAGCAAATGTAGGTCTGGCAATTTCGGGTGATCACAGTAATCCGGGGTTTGCACGCAAACTGCTTGATAAATTTATTGAAAAAGAGTTCCCTGCCGCGCGTGTGTATAATTATCACTGTGGTGGTGTTCCGGTAGGAAAATGGTTGAAACCGCTTTCTAAAGATGGTGTTATGATTGTTGGTGATGCAGCACGGCAGGTTAATGCACTTAGCGGCGGTGGTATCAGTTTTTCGCTATTCGCAGGAAAGCTTGCAGGTTCGGTTGCATCAAAGGCAATTGATAACGGTAATGTCAATTACACTGCACTTGACGAATATGAGCGTACCTGGAAGAATAAATTTGGCAAACAGCAGGAACGCTCCTATAAATTAAAAGAGTTCCTTGCTAAAAACGGAAGCGATGCATTTCTTGACAGAATAGCACAATCACTTTCAAAAGAAAATCCCGAAAAGATCAACTACCTTCGTGTGTTCCTGAAAACATTTGCAAAGCATCCGGTGCTTTTATACAAAGCTTTTCAGCTTTTCAGGTAGGATTTAATGCTACTTTATTACTATTTGACAATGCGCTATCCAGCATTGCAGAAAGCTGGACAATCATGAATGGTTTGGCGATGCTTGCAGTAAACCCGTATTTTGATGGATCGGTCATAACAGCATCATCAGCATAGCCGCTCATTGCAAACACCGGTATGCTGCTGTTGAATTTTCTGATTTCGTTAATAATTTCTTTTCCACCCATACCTCCGGGAATTGTCAGATCAACGATAAATGCGGTTAAATGATGTCCGGCGATGCGTTCTTTTTCGTAGTAATCAAGCGCAGCCCTGCCTTCACTGATGCAAACTGTGGAATATCCCATGAGTTCAAGCATTGAGCTTGTCGTGTTGCGTACAACCTCTTCATCATCAACAATAATAAATATACCGCTGCCTTTGTGCCTGTTTGTCTGAGCCGGAAAAACGGCTATTGATTTCGGAGCAGCCGGCAGGTATAAATGAAACGTGCTTCCGCAGTCAACCTCTGAATCAACTTCGATACAGCCGTCGTGGCGATTTATTATTGAATAGCTCGTTGCCAGACCAAGACCATAGCCTTTTGGTTTTGTAGAATAAAAAGGATCAAAAATATGGGGCATCACATTCTTTGCTATTCCTGTACCGCTGTCTTTAATTGACACTTTAACATAGTTACCTGACGATAGAAGTGGATGGGCTGAATCGTTCAGTGTTATGTTTTCTGCAGATATTTCAATAGTTCCGCCACCAGGCATAGCTTGCAGCGCGTTAATTGCTATATTTTCAATAACCTGACTTATTTGATTTTTGTCAATATTACACTGCCATAAATTTTTGTCAATATTAAATGTGGCAGTACAATTCGACCCTCTGAGAGCAAATTCAACTGTTTCCCGAAGCAATGGCATGAGTGCAGATACATTTCTAACCGGTGAGCCGCCCTTGGCAAAAGTCAGAAGCTGCGTTGTAAGTGCTCTTGCACGGTCAATTGTGGAAAGGGTAGAATTGAGGTATTTACATACCTTCTCATCACTGGATTCGGAATATGCCAGATCTATGTACCCATAGATTCCTCCGAGCAGATTGTTAAAATCATGGGCAATTCCACCTGCCAGAACGCCAAGTGATTCTAGTCTCTGTGATTTTTGTATTGTCTCTTCAGTTTTTTTCCTCTCGGTAGTGTCTTCAAGAATTGACGCAAAAAGAAAACTATTTTTACCTGGTATCCGAAACATCGTCTGCCTGAAATTACGCTGTTGACCATCAGCCCGTATAAATATCCCTTCTACAACCTTATTCATTACCTCGGACTCACCGGGTTTGCAAAGTTGACGCACTGTGTTTTCAATTTTTGAGCGGATTTCCGATGTCTGGAATTCCGGCAGCATTATGTCGTAGCTGATATCCCAAATGGCTCTGCCAATAGCTGCAGAACTTTCTATTCCCGTTATTTTTTCACATGCCTTGTTCCATTCAATTACCCGGCCACTTTCATCGCTCAAAACCAGTCCTTCAGAGAACTGTTCAACAATACTTCTGTGTTTTTCCTCACTTTCACGAAGCGCGTCTTCAGTCTTCAACTGAACAATACTGGAACCTACACGACTTGCGATTGTTTCAAGCACTGTTCTGGCATATGCCGGAATATCATCACGAACATGCGAACCTATGTTCATAGATCCGATAACATGGTTTTCATGTGTAACAGGAATAACTCCTAATGTGCGTATCTTTTCATTTTCAAAAAGAGTAAATAATGTATTGATTTTATCATATGCAACGTATATTGGATGCCCATCAAGCACAATCTTTGTATTAATACTTGCAGCATCATAATTGAATGAGGCTGCAGCAAATTCCTCAGTGACTCCCTGATGAACTGCTAATGAAAGGCTTTTATCATGTTCATTGACAAGGTATATTGCACCGCAATCCATTTCTGATGCACTTATCGCTGCATCAAGACAGAGTTTTAACCAGGCTTGTGTGCTGTTTGCAGTATTTAGCTGTAAGGCAAGTGAATGTTCAAGTGCAAGCAGGTTTTCATTGCGTTTTCTGTCAGTAATATCAATTTCTAATCCATCACTTACAATATGATTGTTTGCAAGACGACGTAGTGTTGAAATAGTAAGTCTGTGTCGTATCTCACCCGATGGTAATCTGACACGGGTTTCCACTTTGAAAACCCCCATGTTTTTCAGTGCAGCATCCTCATTCTCAGAGACTATCCCCTGGTCATCCTTGATAATATGATTAAAAACCAGAGATGAATCCTTAATGGCCTCTTCCGGAGAAATCCCATGCAGAGCTCTCACTCCTTCACTTATATAAAGGAATTTTCTGTCTTTTCCATCTTCTCCTATATCTAATTCATACACCATTCCACCAGGTAGTTTATCACTTAAAGTACGCAGCCGGCCTTCACTCTCCCGCAGTTTCATTTCTGCATCTATTCGACAGGTGATATCTTCGATTGTCAGGAGAAGGTATGTTTTCTGCCCAAGAATAATTGTTCCCTTAAAAACCAATACCGTTTTTGTTTCTCCATTTTTACACCGTATCTTTTTTTCTGTACTTTTATTACTTTCGCAATCCGAAACATTATCCTGTATAAAATCAAAGATATTATCCTTCATAAGGATGTTAAGAGTATCTACCGTTTTTTCAACCAATTCATCACGTTTATAACCTGAAATCTCTGTAAAAGAATTATTTACATCAACAATGCAGTTTCCGGTTATATCAATTACAACGTATGCAAGTGGTGTCGTTTTAAACACATGCCGAAAAAGCTCATCATGAGGAGACGTTTCAACATCGTTTATGTTTTTATCACACATTTACCCAAAAACCCCGTTTTGTTAAGAAATAATCTATAAGTTATTAATTTATATTAAAAGAGTATATAATACCGGCATTTTTATAACAAACAATTTTAATGCTGATTTTTTATTAAGAAATTTGCGAGTGTTGACGACATCTGCTGTTGAGCCAACAAGACCTTTTAAATTGTATCGATAGCATCTTGGATCAGGCATCGTGTCCAGTGTTCACGGACGGGTTGTTGATAGCGTGTGGCAGCTCTGTAAAATGCATATTATTTCATCATGTCAAGTATTTTACTGCTGTTTTTTGACAGATTTTCAAGTTCACTGATCGTCTCCTTTAATGTACCGGAGACATTGATAACATCTTTTTCGAGCCGCGTGAATGTTTCCTGGCTATCCTTGTCTGCCTTTTTTGAATTCTCTAAATTGATACGAATATCATTGAGTAAATGCTCGATTTGTCCTGTATTTTTTTTCACAGATGTTGACAGTTTCCTGATTTCCCCCGCGATGACAGAAAATCCCCTGCCGTGTTCTCCCGCATGAGCAGCCTCTATGGTAGTATTTAAAGCAAGTATGTTGACTGCTGAAGAAACTGAATTGATCGCTTTGACAGCATCCATCATCCTGAATATTTTATTCCCCATTTCCTCAATCAGCAAACTTGCGGATTTTAATTTTTCATTATTTTCTTTTGTAAGACTAACCAGTTCGCCGATAACCCCCAATTTTTCTCCAGTCATTACATGTATTTTTCTTATGGAGTCAATCATAGGGGTAACAAGTTCCTGTATACTTGTGCTTCGTTTCGTAAGAATTTTTTCTGTATTCTGCATTTGAAATAATAATTCTGAACCCATTATTGAACTCGAAATCTGGCCCTGCAGCGTATCGTAGATTGCACCATCGTCCGGCCCCAGCTCAAAAAATGCATATCCAAGCTTTTTATCCTTAAAACTAAGAGGATGAACAGCAAATGTAAACCTTCTGGCCTGGGGTAACAATTCCGGTTCCGGCATTGAATGCGATCTGAATTCAGCACTTCCATTCATTACAATCCCATCCCTGTAACCTACGTACAAGCGAGATTTACTTTCGCATCCTTTGGCATCATTAATGCGATAGATATAAAACGAAGGGATATTAAGCTTTGGAAGTTGATTGACTAATGATTCTTTCAGGTTTTCAAAATCGAATGTTGTTATCAATGCCAGTCCGGCATCCCTCAAAGCCCTGGATTGTTTTTCTGAAATGATTTTGTTAAAATCCTTTATCTGCTTCGACATTTCACCAACAAAAACACGTGCCTGGTTGATCAGATTGTCAGCAGCCAAAACCTTGCTTTTATCATCAAAAATTAAAAGCGCCTCTGTTCTGATAAGTGAAATCACATTCTGTAATTCAAATGGGTCACGATTAAGCCCAACAATATCATTTAACAATTCTTTGAGTTTTGCAAGAAACAAGCCCTTTATACCGCCATTTATCTCATCAAAGTAGCACTGGATCGTTTCAGTTATTAACCGCTGATCGATATCCTCGATCAATTCTTTTGCCTGATTGAAAATCTCATCGCTGATTTTAACATGTTTTTGCTTTATCTTTTTATTTTTTACAGGTAAAGTATCAATAGTAGCCTGGAGTATCTCTTTTGAATAACAACCGCATGACTGGCGTACGATGAGTTTTGCAGGCACAGAAACCGACTCAGTAAAAGTTTTGCCATTAATAATATCAATGAGCATTTCGACTGCCTTTGAGGCCATATCTATAAAAGGCTGTTTGACCGTTGTAAGTGATGGATTATATGCTCCAGCTTCTCTTGTATCATCGAAACCCGTAATAGAAATATCATCAGGAATTTTCTTTCCCAATTCTCTGGCCCTGTTTAGTGCACCAAAAGCCATCGCATCATTTGACGCTATGATACAGTCTATTTCAAATTTGTTTTCTTTAAAGAAATAATCAGCGGCTTTCTCTCCTGAAGCCTCATCAAAAACCCCGTTGAACACCAGTTCCGGTCTGAATTGAATTCCGTTTTCTAAAAGCACTTCCTTGTAAACATTAAACCTTTCCTCAGCATCGGGGTTTCCCTGAGATCCGGTAATGAATGCCGGATTCTTACATCCATGTTGCACAATCATGTGCATGATCAAGTCTTTCATTCCGCTTTTGTTGTCTACATGAACATCCGAATAGCCCACTATTGGACCAACAATACTTATTAGCGGTAATCCTGAAAAATGTCCTGTAAATTCCCTGAATCTCTCCAGGGTAATGAAATTTTTTACCGTGCAGCTTGCGATTATTCCGTCAATACTTTTTTTGTTGACAAGATCATATATGAAATTGCGATTTATTTCATAGGGATTATATGGTGATGTATCAATCGAGCCACCGGCAATAGAAAACAGGTTGATATCATATTTTTCCGCAGCGTTGGACACCCCTCCCCAGACCGCATCCTGGAATCCCCCATTACCTGTCGACTGTTCTATGAAAAAAGCAACATTAAGCCTTTTTGATTTTTCTTTTGCTGTATTCATATAATAAACGATACTATCCTATGTTAAACCGACAGAAAATATCACTTAGACACATTTTAACTAATTTGTTATTATGATTTTATATTAATAGTTTGAAATAGCCTACATTTATGTAATTCCATTTAAAAAAAACGATGACCAATTAAAAATGTAATAAACAAATGTCTGGAAAGACTTGATTACACGTCAGACTATTCAGGGTTTAATTTTTCTTATTGCACGTGGATCATCACAAGGGACTTCTTCCCGTGCCCCGGCACTTATTTAATAGTTATATTCTGCAAATATAAGCACTTATAACGATTGTCCAAAAAAAAGGTTTCACATCCGATGATAATTGTTTATATTGCATTTTATGCAGTTGTTTTGTTCATCGCCTGGATTGCTTCATCCTGTTTTGCAGGCAGCTCAGACTGACAGCTCCACTTTCAGTGGTTTTATTAACACGTGAATTTTAATTTCAAGACTTGATCTAAAAAATCAGTCTACGGTTATTTTTTTCACCATTCTTCATAAGGAGCTTGGATTATGATCCATTTTTCACAGTTACACCATTTATCATTGCAACAATTACTTGATGAACTTTGGAAATCGGATCCAGTTTTTTATGAGCTTCTAAAAGAATCTACTGACATTGCTGCAACCCGGAAAAAAATTTTCACGCACATTGAAAAATTCGAGTATAAATATTTTGATATGTTATCAGATGAATTTGCAGCAACAGCTCACATTATTGATCGCGATTGTGCGAAAGATTGCATGCGTGTACTCAAGGATATTTTCCGGGCAGAAAATGAGAGGATCACTAAGTGCAGTGCGCTTGAAATTTTAATTGGGAGTGCACAGGAAAATAAGGAGATTATTGCTAAAACAAGTAAAGGTTTTTTTTGCGAGTTTATTTATCTTCTTCAGGGAATGAATCTTTCTACGAACAGATATATGTTCAACCAGACTTCTGATAAAATTTCAGCATCCACGAATCGATTTGATCGTCTTGACAGTTATGCTCAATTATTAGATGATGCATTTCTGAAGTTTAAAAAAGGTACTGATCATGATATCGTTGAAAATAACTGTGAAGTAAAAAAGGCAATTCTTAAGACTCTAAACGCAACAGAGCAGATGTGGAATGATTATCACTGGCAGATACATAATATCATTACAGATAGAACCACTGCTGAGCAGTTTGTTACATTGGAACAGGATGAAATTGAAGGATTTGATGCTGCTAAGGAATATGGCATACCTGTACAGATCACTCCTTATTATCTTACACTGTTTAACAAATCAGGCAGAACTAAACACGATCGGACAGTCAGAGCTCAGGTCATTCCATCAAAGAACTACTGTGATCAGCTTCATATGTCCCGCCAAAAAGGTGAAAGCAATGATTATATGGATGAACAGAATTGCTGCCCTGTTAGCGGAGTTACCAGACGATATTCAAAAATAGTTATACTAAAACCATTTGATTCCTGTCCGCAACTGTGTGTTTATTGCCAAAGAAACTGGGAAATAACCGGAATTAATGATGCCGTCGTTTCAAAGAGTAAGATAAGCGATGCTATTGCATGGATAGCTGAAAACAAACAAATAAATGAGGTGATACTTACCGGCGGCGACCCGCTAACGCTGGATGACAGCGTATTAGAATGGATCATCTCCTCATTAGCTTCTATTACTCATATCGAGCGGATTCGTATTGGTACCCGCACGTTAGTTACACTTCCCTGCAGATTTACCAAAGAACTCGTTTCGATGTTTGAAAAATATCACCACTGGGGAACCAGAGAGATCGCGTTGATGACTCATTGCGAACACCCCTTTGAAATAACACCGGATGTTCTCAATGCGGTTCAACGACTTAAGCGGGCTGGAATAAATATTTATAATCAACAGGTATTCACTTATTTTAACAGTCGTCGTTTTGAAACAGCATTTCTAAGGAAAACATGTAAAATTAGCGGCCTCGATCCTTACTACTCGTTTAATACCAAAGGTAAAGAAGAAACTATCGACTTCCGTGTACCGATGGCCCGAATTCAACAGGAACGAAAAGAAGAAGCGCGCCTTCTTCCAGGCCTGATAAGAACCGATGAGCCTGTATTTAATGTTCCACGCTTAGGAAAATCACATCTGCGTGCATGGCAGGATCATGAACCTATTATGATAAAACCTGATGGTTCACGTATATACAGGTTCTTTCCCTGGGAATCCCGTCATTCCCTTGTAGATACTTATCTTTATAATGACGTTCCGATTTATGATTACCTTCTTCGGTTGTTCAATGATGGCGAAAATCCTGCCGATTACGACTCGATCTGGTATTACTTCTAAGTTTGAGTACAATTCTTTTAGCCAGCATATAATTAATAATGGTTAAAAGAATTTACCGACTTTATCGAGTCCATTCCTAAAAGTCCTTTTAAGAATAACATCAGGAATAGGCTTGTTGGTTTACTCCATAATTTGACACAACATTAATAAACTTAAAATATTAATTATTTATAATGACTTGATGTCACATTTATGATAGTCTGATGTACATAAACAAATGAGCAGCAACCAGTACCATTTTTATAATGGTTTAATTTATTCCATCATATCACCAATCTCATAGATGAAAGGGTACTAAAAATGGAAATAGTCGAATTGTTAAAAAGTCAACTTGGTGTTTCCGACACACAAGCATCCGGTGGTGCAGGACTTCTGTTGAAACTGGCGAAAGATAAACTTGGAGCCGATTTCAGTAAAATTTCAGGTGCTATTCCTGATACAGACAAACTGCTATCATCAGCACCATCTGGCGGTGGTATCGGCAGTCTTGTTTCATCACTCACAGGTGGAAAAAGTGAACTGGGCAATCTTGTATCACTTGCCGGCGGTCTAAAAAAACTTAACCTTGATCCTGCTACGATAAGTAAATTTATTCCGGTAATTTTATCATTCGCACAGTCAAAGGGCGGAGATACGGTAAAAGGGTTGCTTGAAAAAGTATTAAAATGACATACAGACCATCAATACCTTATCAGCGTCTGCACACAAAGCGTATAATAAATAACCATCAGGGAATATCTCTTCTTTTGAAATCTGTTCAGAAGGAATAAGTATATCAATCTAAAAGTAGCGTTATTAAACAAATAACGCTACTTTTAGCCAACCTGCAAATTAATTCTGCAACACATAATACCAAAAGAACCATTGCAAATTCTGCGTCTGTATATAAGCTTCAGGTATCACAAAAAATAACGTCTTTTACTTTATTTTCTTAAGGATCTTTTTTGATACTACGCATCTTGTATAGTTAGTGAATTTTCTGTTTTTTTAGATTTATTCCTTATATTAATAGATAAATTGATCCGGTTTGAAGGACTATTTATTTTAATACGATGGTATATCTATTGGTTTCCAAACAAGACTTGGACTTACATATATCACGTATGTATTGCCGGGATCTGATAATTTATTGTTCCATTCAGGAAGGAAGTTGCACAATGCAACTGATTAGACAAATTGTAATTTTAGTGGTAGCAACAGGCAGTTTATTGTCTCAATCTTTTAGCCAGGATATCAACCTTAAAGGAAAAGTACTCGACGAAAACGGGGTGGCTGTTTCAGGTGCAAACCTGACATTAAAAAATCTCAACTACACATGTACTACTAATGACAATGGTGTATTTACATTAGACAAATCCCAATTACCGGTAATGAATGATATCTCTAAGAAGTCAACATTGTTTATCGGGATGACACCGAATTTTCTTGAACTTGGGAATTATTTTAATGCAACAATTACAGTGTTTTCAATTCGTGGATCTGTGATTACAAAACTGATTGTTACAAATCAAAACCGTGTTGCGATTGACAAGTTAATCCCGGGAAATTTAAACTCACAATCTGTAATCATATCCATAGCAGCAGTTGACAGGGTGATTACTATTAAAGCTGTGAAGTACGGATCACAGTGGGTATATAACAATAAAACGATCGCTAAAGCATCCGGCAGCTCTCTACTGAAACACGCTAAATCCACTGCTGATGTTATCGATACACTTGTTGTTAAAAAAGATGGCATGAAGAAAAAACAGGTTCCTCTTACAAGTCTCATGGCCACCCTTGACGATATTGTTCTGTATTATGATACTGAAAAAACAGACAGCAGTATGATGATTAACAACGTGACTTTTTCTGAGCCAAGCAAGACATTTAAAATGCCGCTATCAATAACTATGGCAACAGATATTCCGGATGCAGAAATCCGGTACACAACAACAGGGGAACTCCCCTCCTCTGAATCAGATCTTTACAGTGAAACAATTACCATCTCTTCAACAACACAGTTAAGAGCCGCTGCATTTATTGACGGAAATATGTCAGGCTTGCCAAGCACTGCAATCTACATTGCCCGTGATTTTGATTATTCATCAGATATACCGATTCTTATTATGGAAGGATATGGAGGCGGAGCACCGGCAGACAAATATAACTATATCGATCTTGGCGTCATGACTTTTGATCCGGTTGATGGTAAATCATCGCTGGATAATTTACCGGCACTTTCATCAAGAGCCGGTTATCATCTGCGCGGCCAGTCTTCAATGATGCTCTTTAAACAGGCACCGTACAGAATCGAGTTATGGGATAATTACAATAATGATGCAGATCATCCTGTTATGGGAATGCCATCTGATGCCGATTGGGCACTTATATCTCCATGTACTGATAACACATTGATCCGCAACGTATTAGCAACAGAAATCGGAAAACAGCTTGGTCTTAAAACGGTTCAATATCGTTTCTGTGAAGTGTTTATCAATCAGGATGGTGGTCCACTTACTGAATCTGATTATGAAGGCGTTTATACACTTTTTCAGCCTGTCAAGAACAAAAAAAACACACTCAACCTTAAAAAACTGGATGAAAATGATACGGATCCATCTAAAATTACCGGTGGGTATCTTTTCAAATTTGATAATCTTGTTAAAGACAGTGGCATGGTGCTGATTGAGTGTACTGGTGCAAAGAAATTCGTTGAAGGAAATCCGTCGTGGGGTGGTAAAAAGGATACTAATGCAACATGCTGGAGCGATCTTGAACTAATCTCGCCAGATCCTCCTAATGAGCAGCAAATGACATATATAACAAATTATATCCAGGAATTTCATGATGCCTTACATACAAACCCGGTTGGCAACTGGAAGAGTTACATTAATGTTGAATCATTTGTTAACAACTATCTTTTAAACGAGATAACGCGAAATGTTGACGCCTGGATAAAAAGTCACTACATGTACAAAGACAGAAATGATGTAATATATGCAGGTCCGGTGTGGGATTACAATTTCGCAATGGATAATTTCTCTCATAAAATCGAAGGATGGCAGGTTGACGATGTCCGTTCCGGCAGTGACGATTGGCATCTCAGAATGTGGAAACAACCCGAGTTTAAAAGTGCTCTTAAGGAACGCTGGAATGAGCTTCGTCCTGATATTCTTTCAAATGAGGCAATAATTAAAACTATTGATAATACTAAAACTCCTGTTAATAATGTTGCCGAAAGAAATTTTATAGCATGGCCTATGGGTAAGTGCGGTACTTCAAATGGATTCACCTCTGGTGGTGGTGGATCGACAGCAACAACATGGGAAGGTCAGATTAATGACCTTAAAACATGGTTGACAAACAGAATGAACAGTCTTGACACATTGATAGCTAAACTTCCGTGATTAATATGAATCACTATCATTGTGATGTACAAGTGCCTTCGATTTCCATGCACCTGATTTCCAGCGTAATGATATTGCTATACCCCGAATCCATTCATCAGCAGCTATTGCAATCCAGACACCCGCCAGCCCAAGCCCCATTTTGATACCCAAAAACCATGCACCAACCACACCTATCCCCCACATGAAGATAAGTCCACAGATCACCGGATAATACACATCCCCCGAACCCTTCAAAGCAGGTATGACAACAATATTCGGTATACGCCCCGACTCCCGGAAAAAACTGATAAGAAATAGTGTCGAGACCATGGCAACAGTGGCCGCATCTTTTGTAAAAATATGTATGATCGGGAAACGAAACAGATAACAAAGAAGCATCAGTGTCATGGAAAAAGCGAATGCAAGAGAGAAATATCTCCACACTTTTCTCTCTGCAATGTCGAATTTTTTTGCACCTACCAAATATCCGACTTTAAGCTGACCAGCACTTCCGACAGTAAGAGCTGGCATAAAAACAAATCGAAGAATGGTATAGGTGTAGACATGTGCGTTCATTGCGGCGGTGCCTACCTGTGCGATAAAGCCTATTATCACCATCTGCATGACGCTATACGAGATATTTTCACCCGCAGTGGGAACACCGATAAAAAGCAGCTTTCTATACATTTCTCGGGGAATTTTTAATATATCCCGCCAGGGAAGTACAATCCCTTTACGGATCTTTATCATCACCGCAAGAATTATACATGCAATCATCTGGCTTATTACAGTCGAAACGGCCACACCCACAACACCAGTTACCGGCAAACCGAAAAGACCATATAGTGCAACAGCATTACCGAAAACGTTAAAAAGATTAGCAATCATATTAGCCCACATTGTATCCTTGGGATAGCCGTATGCGCGAAGAATGGTTCCCTGTACAATATTGAAAGCAACAAAAACCGAACCAGAACCATAGATAACAAGATACTCCCATGCAAATTTGTATACTTCAGACTCAAGTGAGTAGAGTCCCAGAATACTGTGTGCGCCAAAAACAGTTGCCAGGCTTAGAACAATCGCAAAACCAGTGCCGAGAACAAAACTTGCAATTCCAGCATTCCCCGCCTCACGGATTTTGCGTGCACCGAGGTACTGCGATATAAGGGTGCTTGTCCCCTCACCAACCATCATATAGACCAGTATCAGAAAAAACGTAAACTGGTTAATAAGTCCCACCGCAGCAACCGCTTTTTCTGAGTAGGCTGAAACCATGAACACATCAACGCTTGAAAAAAGCGTACGAAGCAGATTTTCAAGGTACATAGGAACAGCCAGAGCCGCAAGAGGCATCATCACCCGGTCGTGAGCATGTGTCTTTTTAGTCTGTGTGTTTTTTTCGGAATGACGGGAAGATTCATGATTATGTTTAGTCAATGTATGTTTCTCTTTTTCATTTATGCTTCAAGCTTTGTACGGGGTGGATGTTACAAACATTTTTAAAAGTTTCAATTTTTTAGTTTTTTAAACCTAAAAGTAGAAAACACCTTACATCTTCCCCGAAATAGCTTAAAAAAATGACAATACATCCGAAATCAAAATGCCCCGGATTATTGTCATTGTAAGTATTGTTGATGAAAATTTAAATATTTTTCTTTATGAAATAAAATTGTGTCGAAGTATTCTCTGCTACAATCTGACTTCTTACTTCCTTATGGGTAAAGTATCGTAAGTGTTCTTTCCAATAAAATAATTTCTGTGAATATAACAATACAATAACGAAGAAGTGGATTTGTCAAGTTGCAGGAATTAAACAGACACTCAACCTGTCAAACAATAAGATGCTATGGTTTATCCAGAATGAAGAGCTTGTTTTTTTGTAACTACATAATTTGATTCAATTTAGGCTAAATTATTGCATAAGTAAAAATGAATTGCTACCACGGGGTCCAACCACTTTCCCGCAGTAAACTCCCGAGGGTAACGTTTTTTCAATTGCTACCTGTGCAGTTCCATTAACTGAAGCAGAAAATGTTTTTAAAATGTATGTTTTCCCTGCAAGGTCAATAACCGATAACACATAGTTATCATCAGATAAACCACTCAGCATGATAGAACATGCGGTTCCATTTTTGATACAACGGATTTCTTCTTTTACTAATGTTTTTTTTGCACCCTGGACACATTTGCGAGCAGAAGTTTTCATATCGGTTACTTTTGCGTGCCATTTCAGAGTCTTTGACAGACCCTTGCTCAGTTTTTCTCCCTTTGAGAGCATCTCCCATAGCAGCATATTATCCGTTATTTCGCATTTGTTCCCTTCATTTTTAACAATCGCTACTGTTGACGGATCTATTCTCACCGGGAGCAGTGATGCCGGCCGGAACTGATAGCAGTACCCCTCACCGTACTCAAGATCGTGAGCAATCATGGTGTAGGTATAGGTAAATTCTGTCAATCCGTCACCAATACTGGCCATTGTAATACCTGTCTTAAAGGCATGTGATGAATCTCCAAATGAATGAAATTGCACATCAGCAGCGGGATCACCATAAAAAACAGTTGAATCCATAAATGGCTGTACCAGACGTGTATTAATCAGATTTCCCGGGTTCCGTATTTCAAAAAGTGCATTATTATTTGAAAGAAAGTACCCCTGAGGAAGAGTCAACTTCCCGGCGCGTTTTGTCACACGGTCATAGACACCCCATGCCATAAATTCATCACCGGCAGAAGCATTAATGATAAACCCGAACATCTGAACTGCACGACCGCTTCCAAATGCTCCATAAACGACATTATCTTTATTGTCCGGATTTCCCATCAGGCAGTTACTTGCGCACCAATATACTTTAGGAGTTTTTGCATTGATCTCAATTGAAGATCCAGAGTACGGCGATCCGTATAATTTTCCCCCTGATGATCGCATGTATCCCTCACTACCAGCTTCCGGGTAATGACATTGCCAAAGGTTGACATTACCATGTCCACCAGTAATGATACAATCCACAGCTCCGTCAATAGTTCCTTTTCCCTGGATGGAAATATTCAGGGATTCACTGTTGAGCCATTTGCTTACGATTTTGATACGATCCTGTTCATTGTCAGGACGTTTGTTTTCGGTATATACACTACCGCGCTTTCCATTAAACAGATAATCTGTTTTTGTATAACTATCACATGTCATACCGATAGCCTGATAAAACCGTTCGATAGGAGGTTCATACGAGAGGTTACCTGATGCAGCCAGAACTGTTTTTATATGCAGAGATTCCGATACAGCTCTTAATGCATCTTCCGCTTTATACCCGGTGACAATTCCCCATACAGCATCACCGTATGGATCATTGTCAAGAGTACGGCAAAGACGATGTACTGCGACAATAAATGACGTGTTACATTCAGTAACAGGTTTTGCAATAAATGCTATATAATCAGGATTAAAATTACCTAACGAAGTTTTGACCTCCCCCACCTCTGATTTCCACTTAAACAGTCTGCATTCCCCTTTTGCAGCATGTTTCTTTACCAGTGAATCAGCAACCGATTTCCATCCATTGTCTGAATATGCCGCCTCACTGCAAACTACTGCGTATGTATAACCGGGATTTTGTGCAATACTGTTAACCGATGATACCATGATTATTGTGATAAGTATGATCAGAAGAGAACCGGATCCTGTATATTTTTTACATTTCATTCAGTAAACTCCATTTAAACTTCGTCAGGATTCTACATTGGAATGACGACAGAAACGTTTTTGACAGATCATTCCGCTGTGCGTATCGGGAGCTGGATAGATATTTACTTGAACCAACTCAATGAGTAACAATACACATAATTTACTCAAATTTATGTCATCGGGCTTAAATTTATGAGGATAATACCCATGAAACGAGTCACGATTCTGATGATAGCACATTAACCGTGAGACTTTTTGTGAATAAAAAACAAGTCCCTATAATAGTGGTGAAAAGCGGGATAACAGGTGCCGGGTCCAAGATAACCAGATCTTACATCTCTGCCTGGCACATCAAACTGGATGAAAATAGCATTATCACCTGCATAACGCAGATTCCGGAAAGCGCAAAGGAACCTGATTATAAATATACCCTCAAGATTCTGCAATAAAGTCAGATCTGAGGTTCTATACAAAAAGATAAAGTCAAACTACAAAAAAAGCCAGCAGCATACTTTGCCGCCTTTTTTATTACTATCGCGAATAAGCACTGGTAGTAATACCTTCTTCATTAGCTCTTGCGAGTACTTCGTCAACGCTGATACTTTCACTATCTTTTGTTTCACTCATCGTACCAGTAATAGTAACAACAGGTTTACTGACAACATAAGAATTTCCCGGTACCGTCACAACCTCTACCTGAGACTGACCTGTGGAATCGGTATTTTTATTGCAGGTCGTTTTCGTTTCGCTGGTTACCTGTGCCTCTTTAGAACTCACCCTTTCAGATTCTATTTGTATATATTTATGTTTTTTCTCATAGGCGATTTCTGCCATACGGACAATTGCAAGTTTTTTTACATCGGTAACAGTATGCGATGTATGCCCTACAAAAGTAACCTCTATTGTAGAGTTGTAACTTAAATCAGAATATCCATAATCACCCTGAAATTTCTGGTAATATTCATTACAACTATTGAAAAATAGTGCTACTGCCAAAATTAAAATGTATTTTTTCACGGGTACCTCCATGTAGTTAAGCGTAACGATTGTGTGAATGACAAAGTCATACTGTTTATAGTAAATAGATGTTAGATTTGGTAAAAAACGCTTAGTTTTTTTTCTTTTCATAATGGTTGTTTTTATAATCACCAGTGACATGAATAAGAAAACATGTATTCTTGATGTCCGGATTGAAAAACTATCGTATGATAAAAGCGCCCCCCCTTTAATCAAACTGATGAACAGTTATGTACGTTATTTATAACACATTTTTATTTATTATATTTTTCCCACACTATCAATTTTTTTTGCTAATCGCATCAATTGTACCTATTGCCGCTTGCGCAAGATACATAGAATAGAAAAATGATATCCATCCCAGCATCATTCATAACAAATGAAAATAATCCGTTGGTAACTATATTCGTCAATATAACAATAATACATTATGTAACGAATCATATGCCACTATTTGATTAGTTACATTATAGCGTTATGTTAATTTACATTTTCGTATTTTAATGATATTAATTTTCAAGGCCGGATAATCAGGCAATGACATATATTAATTTCAAATAAAACGTATGTTTATAACAATACGTTTTATTCGGTAAAAAGCAATCAACGATCGGTTTTCTAAAAGCTGTTTTCAGTGCAAAGAAGTTGTGCAATTTTTTTCTGCGTACATTATATTACGGATAAACCAGCTAATAAATGGAAACGAACAAATTCCAAGGAGTTTTAATGTATTTGAACTACACTATGTATGAGGCACACCAAGTATATAGTGAATTACTGGGATTTACCGGTTATCATCAGCTACAGACAATTATGTAGCTGCAAATTTTTCTCTGTAGAATTTATTAAAATTTAATAAATGTGAACTGTTTCGGTTGGTATAAGGACCTGCAGGGACAGTCGCTCACAACTAAAAGTTTAAGGAGTTTTTATGAAATTATACGTTCTTTTGGGGTATTTAATCCTCGCCACAACACTGAACGTGTCCGCACAGCAAAAAAATTTCGATTACGATGGTGCTCTTGATGCGGCTATGAAATTTTTTGACGCTAACCGATGCGGACCTGATGCCGGTAAGGACAACGTTTTTTCCTGGCGTGGTGCCTGCCACACATCTGATGCATATCCTGGTGGTTATCATGATGCCGGCGATCATGTTAAATTTGGACTTCCACAGTGCTGGTCTGCGGCGGTACTCGGTTGGGCAATGTATGAATATCCTGCAGTGTTTGCAAAGCATAAAGACAGGTACTGGCGCGTGATGAGATATTTCACCGACTACTTTCTCGCTTGTCACACATCTGGTTCATTTGTCTATCAGGTTGGAGAAGGTAACGAAGATCACGGCTATTGGGATTCACCTGAAAAGCAGCCAAGCAGTAATCGTTTGATCATTAAAGCCCCTCCAGGTTCAGATGTTTGTGCAGAAGCAGCTGCAGCTCTCGCACTTATGTATCTTAACTATAAGAGTGTTGACGAAAGCTATGCACAGAAATGCCTTGATGCTGCAAAAGATCTCTATTCAATGGCTGTTTCAGGTCTTTCATCAGATCCAACTTCAAAAGCTCCACGCAGCTCCGATGGTGCAGGGGGTAACTTTTACAAGTCATCATCACACTACGATGATGTTGTTTGGGGTGCAATATGGATGTATACAGCAACCGGAGATGACAAGTATCTTGAAAAAGTTGACGAATGGGTTCAAGTTAAAAATGATTATGGTGATGATCCATTTCAGAAAAACTGGGCACCAGCCTGGGATGATGTCACCGTGTTCAATCTTGTTAAGTTAGCAGAAATTACAGGAAACGAAAAATATTATAATGGTGTTGTTCACAATCTCAATTATTTTAAAAACAACACTAAATCAAAGTCACCAGCGGGACTTCCTATTGTAGATACATGGGCTCCACTACGGTATGCCTCTTGTGAAGCAGGACTTGGCTATACTGCATATCGCCTTCTTGGTTATGATAAAAATAATGAACTAAACGCTTTCGTTATCGATTATTGCCTTGGTAAAAACCCGCGAAACAGTTCATACCTCACCGGTTGGGGCAGCAATCCACCAAAGCATCCTCACCACCGAGCAAATGAACCGAAGAGAGACGGAAATGCTAATGGTATGATCGGTGCTTTGGTTGGGGGTGGTACCGACGATTCCTTCAAAGATGATGTCAACGATTATGTTATGAATGAAGTTGCGCTTGATTACAATGCATCGTTTATATATGGTCTTGCCGCACATATGTACTTTGTAAATGGTGGTAAAGCAAAAAACATGGGACCATCAGTCTCGATCACTTCACCAAGAAATAATATCTATTTGCCAAAGGGTGGTGAAGTTACTGTTAAGGTTACTGCTAACGATGCTGATGGCAAAGTGACTAAAGTTGAGTTGTACAAAGGTGATCAGCTTCTTACCAGTTCAACTACATCACCATTAACCTACACATTCACAAACTCTGAATCTGAAGATGTTACGTTATATGCCAAAGCAACAGACGATTCTTCACGTACCACTAAATCTCAGTCGGTTACTGTGCATTTCTCTGAGCCAGATGCTCCCGGCAGCATGATCAATCGTAATGGATGGGTCGCAACATCATCAACAAAATCTCCGAATGCACCGGAAGGTGGCAGCAGTGCTCTGGATAATGATCCTGCAACCCGTTGGGCATCAGGTGCTGCGATGTCTTCTGGAATGTGGTTCCTTTTGGATATGGGATATCCTCGCGCATTCGACCAGATAACAATTGACGCAACAGGTTCAGGTTCTGATTTTCCTTTAAAATTGAAAGTTTTAGCAGGAAATGATACTGCCGACATGAAAACCGTTGTTAGTGATTCAGGAGCGATAAAGAAGGTTGTAGAACTTACAGAGGCAGTCACAGCTCAGTATATTCGTTTGGTAGTTGAAGAAGGACAGGGTGGGAGTTGGTGGTCTATTCATGAGATCAATGTCAGAAGCGCTGCTTCAACACCAGTCCTAAGACCGGTTGCGCAAAACAATCCATCAGGATTTGGAATAAATGCAATCATTCAGAACAAATCGGTGCACATTGGATATCATATTCCTAAAAGCGGTCGGGTTACCATTGAAGAATACACGCTGGATGGCGTTCGTACCAATGTAGTATTTGACGGTATGTGTAATACAGGTAATTTTTCAATTACCCGCAATACCATGACTTCAGGTTCGAAAATGGTTTTTTACAAAATGAGTTACGATGGTAAATCTGTAATGACAAAAACAGTTCTGTTGCGTTAAGTTGCAGATTTCGTAAAACTACGTAGTCGACCTTAACGAATCTACAATTTAAACCCTGTCCAGGATTCTCCTGAGACAGGGTTTTTTATATATAATCAGGTTTATTCTTATCGACAAAGAGGCTAATAAAGTTCAGGTGAGAAATTGGGTACTTATAGTATAATTAAAGGTGCAGCTACCATTGTTGCAGGTATAATGAAAAAAGAGTATAAGACGATTGAACAATTCGGTTATGCATTTGAGAGAATAGTACTTTTCCTTACCGATATGAAACTTGGTACCTGCTGGCTTGGAGCATCTTTTGATCGTAAACAGTTTCCTGATCGTTTACATATCAGTGTATCGGAAATACTTCCGATACTATCTCCTGCAGGACACTCTGGAACCGGATTTAATTTTCATAGCACTCTCTCGTAAAGTTAATTGCACAACCTGACAAACGTGTCCCGGGTGATAAACTGTTCTTTTCAGACAATTTTGCTACTTCTTTATAAAATTCATTCTCTGATAGTGTGGAGTGATCATGCTTTTATTTACCTGATAAAAAAAATACCGAAGCCATTATTAATGACTCCGGTATTTTTAAGTGCAAAGAATAGTAAAGCTTATCGATTAACTACAAATTGATGCACTGCTTTGTTGCCATTACGCAGGATGTATGAACCTGATGGCAGATTTGATGTTGGCAGTGTCAGTGAAGAACCATTCTGAACAACATTCTGAAGCTGAAAAACTTTACCCATTGGATTGATGATAGATACTTTTGACAAATCCTGGTTAAGTAAAGTATTGCCTGAAATGTTAAGTGCATCGTCAGTACGATGAATTACCAAACCGTTAACGATGTTTGAATTAGCATACTCTTTGAATACAGGAGTTCCATCGATAACAAGGTTATTTTTCGTGACATTAGCACTTCCACTGCAATTATACCCTTCTACGCAAAACGAAACTTCATTCATCTTTCCCAATCTCATGCCTGCTTTATCCCATGCTTTAAAATGCTCAGAGATAGAAATTTTTCCACTGGTTCTTCCTTGTTGTCTAACACTAAAAAATTGAGGAAATGTTGATGTTCCATCAATTGATGGCTGGTTAACTCTATTACCCTGCGCAAGCGCATATTGTGCGCCATCTATCGTAACGTTACCTTTACCCTGCGCACCGGTAGTTGGGTTGTAGCTATTCCATTTTTCAATAATGTAATACTCAACAAGTGGATTCCTGGTCCATCCATACACACAAATATAGGAAGTACCAGTTGGATTATAGGAGCCGACTTCAAATTCGACTGACATTGCGCCGTATTGGTCATGAGTCTTGGTATCGCCTAACTTTTGCCCTTTACGAGCAAGAATGTTGAAGGTATTTGTCCATTGGGTAGAGAATGTCCCACCGGCGTTGAGCGTCATACTTCCATTCTTAGCCTGATCCTGCTGCATCCAAAACTCATAGTAGTACCCATCTTTGGTACCTGTTGCGTTATTTGTAAAAGTTTGTGCCTTTACCCCCCCGATACCCATAAGTAGTAGAACGGTAAGGCCTCCTAATAATGATGCCTTGTTTCGTACCATCTGCTTCTCCTTTTTCTGAAACGTAAATAATGTATCAATTAAGCACAATTAAGATTCATTAAAACCATTAGATTATTAACCACGTTGTGTATAAAGAGACTAACAATCTACTACTAATATAAGCAAAATATTTTAAAATGAATGTTTTTTTTAACTATCACCAAATCATTCTTACCGTAGTAGACAAGAAAAGTAAGTAAACCATAATACAAATCCCCTATATATGGTTATCAATATATAGGGGATTTGTTGAAACGCTTCATTTTTTTTTGGGTGATTCCGATTATATGTACACAAAATGTGTACATATAACAATATCATTTATTTCGCATTTTTTGTAGCGTTAATAAGACTTCCGGCAAGCACCATAC
>CAYMGX010000036.1:0-18138 GCA_964390065.1 uncultured Fibrobacter sp.
GTTTATTGCGGTATAGAAATAGAGATTAATCAGAAACACTATATGGAAAAAACCGCAATCTGGAAACAGCTTTCCGTGCTCCTTCCCCGCATTATTGGCGAACTCCATAATTTTTAATGATTTTGTGACACCGTCACGTTGCACAATTTATCTTTAAAACCTACGGTAATTGGTTTTAAAACGTTTGACAGGTTATCATGATCTGTCCGGTGCTCTGAAATATTGAACAAAGTATTCATACCATGAAAAAGACTATAGAGTTTCTGCAGAATAAAAAAAAGGCCGGAACGCCAATTACGATGCTTACTGCGTATGATTACCCTACCGCAAAACTTGAAGACGAGGCTGGTATTGATGTTGTGCTTATCGGCGATAGTGTCGGAACAAACATGCTTGGGTATGCATCCGAAAAAGAGGTAACACTTGCCGACATGGCACATCACACGAGAGCGGTTTCCCGTGGCGTTCAATCAGCGTATATAATTACAGATCTTCCATATGGAACTGCTGAAGAGCCGTTTGCAGCATATGAAAATGCAGCATATCTTATTGATCAGGGTGCTGATTGCGTGAAAATTGAAGGTTGGAAAGAGAAAAAAAGCGTGATTGCCAATATCGTTTCCAAGGGAATTGCGGTGTGCGGGCATATCGGTTATAATCCTCAGACGCACGGCTCCAAAGCAACGGTATTCGGAAAAACATCAACGGAAGCACTTGATCTTATCGAAAGCGCAAAGGCACTTGAAAGTGCAGGCGCGATAATGATTGTCGTTGAAAAAGTTCCTCAGGAGATTACATCAATAATAGATCACGAAATAAAAATTCCGGTGATCGGGATCGGCAGCGGAAAAACTGATGGGCAGGTGCTTGTCGTGAACGATATTTTTGGACTTGCACCAAAAGTTTTCAGACATGCGCACAAATACGCGGATGTATTAGCAGCTTCGCAACAGGCAATTGCATCGTATTGCCGTGATGTCGAAACGGGTGTCTTTCCTTTTGAAAATAATGTAGTACATTGCGAATCTGAAGAATACGAGAAATTAAAAAAACTACGGAATGTATGATCATACCGACAAATTTCTACCGGTGATCTGCTTATATGTTATAAATTGCTGCTTTTTGGCAACGGAATCAAGTGCAGGGATAAAAAACGGGTTTTTTTTGGTTAAAAACAAATTTCCTGCAATTTCTTTCATTTTACGGAAATAATAAGAACAACTTTTCCAAAAAGAATAAAACGATATTGATAAGTGTGATGACCCGATCAGGTTTTTTACAGCAAACCAGATCAAAAAGTCACAAGGTGATAGTTTGTCGTTTTAATACAAAGGGAAAAAAGCAAAAAAATCCGGTGCATTATTTTTTGATATTTCCTGGTATGAAGAGTTTTTGATATATAGATATTGAACCGGTTAAAATATTTTTACAGAGATCTGTTTTGAACAGGATACGGTATTTATTTTAAACCGGAACCTTTTATATCAACACAGTATATCTTATTAACAGACAAATAGTTACTAAGTACTTAACAGAGTGTACTCAATGCAAACATTTAACCGGCAAAAGGAATGCAGAGTCATTATGAACAGAAACTTTAAGTTTAAGGGTTTAATTGCAGGCGCACTATTATGTGGTCTGATCGGCTGCGGCGGTGGCGAAAAAAAAGAATCAGACGCAGGATCACCGTTCCCACGTTCAAAAACATTGTACCTTGCAGGTTCACAATGGGGAGATCCAACAACGTTCAATCCGATGGCTGATGTATGGGCATCAACATGGCCTGTTGGTAAGGGTGCTTTCAATCTGGTATACGAACCACTTCTTTCTTTCAATGCACTTGATGGAAAGTTTGAGCCTTGTCTTGGAACTCTTGTTTCAAAGAGTGGTGATGAAATTGTTGTCGATATCAATCCTGAAGCAAGATGGAGTGATGGTCAGAAGGTTTCTGCTGCTGATGTAAAGTTTATTTTTGAAATAGGCCGTCGTTTCAAGGATGCACCGACAGCAATTAATGCTGAATATTTTACTGAAATCAAAGTAGAAAAAGTTCAGAACAATGGTGTTGAAACAGAGCGTCTTACATTCGTGGTTGAGAAAAAGGTTCGGAATAATCCTCTGATTATCCTTGATCATATCACACAAACCCGCATTGTTCCGTCACATGTCTGGGAGAAGGCTCTTGCAGATAATGGTAACGATCTGAGTGCTGTGCAGAAGATCCAGGTTGATGGGGCCGCTGTTGTTTCGGGTCCTTACAAAACTGAAGCTGCAACAAATGAAAAGATCGTTCTTAAGCGTCGTGATGACTACTGGGGAAATAAAACTCTGTTTGGTGGCAAAAAACCTGTTCCGGAGTTTATCATCCATCCGATTTTTAAGAGCAACGATGCATTTTCGATTGCACTGCAGAAGGGTGAACTTGATGGATCTCAGACATTTATTCCACGTATCTGGATGAAACAGAAAGATGGGGTAAAGACCTGGTTTGATCAGGCACCATATTTCCTCGCTGGTGCAGTTCCGATTTTCGTAATGAATACAACAAAAGCACCTACAAACGATAAGAATTTCCGTCGTGCAATGGCTGCAGCTATCAACTACAATGACGTAAAAGAACTCGCAGTTTCAGGATATTCCCCTGATATTCAGCCAGGTCTTATTATGGCAGGAATCGGTATTGAAGGAAAGTACTTTAATGCTGATGATGCAAAACAGTTTGGTATGAGCTATGATCCTGAACGTGCAAAAAAGATTCTTACTGATGCAGGGTACAAGTCGGTATTCAAAGCAGACGGAACACTTGACTATATGACCGATAAGAAAGGAACAAAACTTCCAACACTGTTTATTAAGTCGCCGGCCGGATGGTCTGACTGGGAAGCAATTGTTACTATAGCAGTTAAAGGTCTTCGTGCAGCTGGTATTGATGCACGTGAGGGTTTTGTTGATGCAAGTCTTTACTGGCCGGCACGCGGATCCGGAGATTTCGACATTCTTTTGACAAAACCGGACAATGCGGTTCTGCCATCAACTCCCTGGAGTCGTTTCTTTAATGTTATGACATCAAGTACATGGAGACCAATCGGTCAGAATATGAATGAAAACTATGGCCGTTACAATAATCCGAAGTCGAAAGAGTTTAATCCGATGGTTGAAAAACTGTTGAAGGAAATTCCAACAATTTCAGATCCTGTAAAACTTTCTGAGGCATATCGAGCCCTTAATAAGATTTTCATGATGGAACAGCCGGCAATTCCTCTTGCATATCTACCTGAACAGTTTTATGAATTCAGTGAGTTCCGCTGGACTGGCTGGCCAACTGCAGCAAATCCATACGCACCGCCACTTCTTCCATGGGTTGGTGCAAGTACAAAAATTTTATGGCAGTTACAGTTAGCAAAGTAAATTAAGGAATATACATGCTTAAACAGTATCCTACATTACGGTATATACTGCAGAGAGGAGGGTGGTATTTTATCACCTTCGTCGTAGCGGTAGCGATTAATTTTTATCTTCCCCGACTTGGAAGCAATAATCCTGTGAGCATTATCATGGGTAGATCTTCACAGGGGTTAAGTAGTGAAGCAGTCAAGGAAAAGGAAGAGAAGTATCTGAAGGAGTTCGGACTTGTCAGAGTAAAAAATGGCAATATCGTCCGTAATGAAGACGGCAGTCCTGTTAAGGCATCAATTTTCGAGCAATTTATCAGTTATGTTGGAATGTGTTTCAAGGGTGACCTTGGGACATCATTCCAGAAATATCCTAAAAAGGTGCTTGATGTTATAAAGGAAGCGGTACCATGGACAATTGCTTTACAATTACCAACAATTCTGTTCGGGTGGATTGTAGGAAATGTCCTCGGGGCGCTGGCGGCATACAAGCGGGGTATATTTGACAAAGTGTTTTTTCCGGTTTCACTGCTTTTGAGTTCACTGCCATTCTTTGTTTTCGGAATGCTCCTTGTTTACCAGTTTGCGGTTGTCTGGGACTGGTTCCCGGCAATGGGTGGATATGCAGGAGACCTTATTCCGGCGTTTACATGGTCATTTTTCAGTTCTGCAGCTTATCACTATGTGCTTCCATTCTTTTCGATTTTCCTTATTGCTGCAGGTGGCCAGGCGATTGGAATGCGCTCAATGGGTATTTACGAACTGGGAACAGATTATATAAAATATGCAAAGTGGCTCGGGCTTAAAGAGACGCGCATTATTGCATATCTGTTCAGAAACGCGATGCTGCCACAGCTCACAGGGCTTGCACTTTCTCTTGGTACCATGATCGGTGGTGCACTGATTACAGAGATGATTTTCTCCTATCCGGGTCTTGGCATGGCAATGCTTACAGCAATTCAGAACAATGATTACCCAATGATTCAGGGGTGTACGCTGCTGATAACAGTCTGTGTGCTTATCGCGAACTTTACTGTTGATATTCTGATTGGATTCCTTGACCCGCGTGTTAAGGCAGGTTTACAGATTGGGAAGGGGAAGTGACACATGAAACAGTTTTTAAGTTTATTCAAGTCACCGATGTTTGTAATTGGTTTTTCGCTTTTCGTCGGGACATTGCTGCTTGCACTTTTAGGCCCGTTGGTGTTTAACATCACAACGGATCGTGTTGGTGTACAGTATGCGCCACCATCAGATAAACACTGGTTTGGCTGTGATGACCTCGGGCGGGATTATGTTTCTCTGCTTATTAAGGGCTTGCAGGCATCACTGTACGTTGGATTTCTTGCCGGAATTATTGCAACAACACTTGGAACACTGCTTGGAATATATGGCGGTTTTAAGGGCGGGCTTGTTGATGATATCATAAACATGGTAACCAATCTTTTTATCGTTATCCCATCAATAGTGATTATAATCCTTATCAGTGCAAGTTTTAGTGAAGGCCGTTCGCTGACACTTATTGCAGTGATTATCGGAATGACTGCCTGGACCTGGAGTGCCCGTGCTGTCCGGGCACAGTCATCGGCGCTTAAAAGTAAAGATCATATCTCTCTTGCAAAGATGAATGGTGCGAATACATTTGCCGTGATAACACTTCACATTCTTCCCTATCTGGCATCTTATGTATTCATGGTATTTATTCTTCAGGTAGCTACCGGAATTCTTACCGAGGCGGCAATTTCAATGATCGGGCTCGGACCGCTTGACACAGTGTCACTTGGAACGATTCTCAATCAGGCTAAAAATAACGGTGCTCTCAGTGATGGTATCTGGTGGGCGTTTATGCCTGCAACAGTAATAATAACAATAGTCGTGTTTGCATTATATCTGATTAATACGTCTGCTGAAGGCGTTTTCAATCCCCGCTTGCGAAAGTAAACAGGTAGTATATGGCAATATTTGAAGTTGATAATCTGAGTCTTCATTATCTTACCCGTTTCGGAAAGAAGATCCATGCGGTTACCGGTGTGACCTTCAATATGGAAAAGGGTGAAATTCTTGGTATCGCCGGGGAATCCGGATGCGGCAAATCTACTCTTGTAAACGGTTTGATGGGCCTGTTTATTCCGCCGTTATATCCCACAACCGGTGATGTCCGTGTGAATGGGGAATCGCTGATGAACCGTACGCCGGTTGATATTCGTCAGAATGTTTTATCACGTAAGGTGTCAATGATTCCGCAGGGTGCGTTTAATGCGCTTAATCCTACACGTAAAGTAAAGGATATTGCAGCGGATGTAATGGCTGCCCATATGAAAAATGTTGACAAAAAAGAGATCTACGACCGTCTGGTTGAACGGTTTAATCTTTTTGGAATGGATACGAAGAAAGTTTTGAATTCATTCCCGATTCAGTTAACAGCAGGAGAACGTCAGCGGTCAGTTATCGGTATATCAACGTTATTGAATCCTCAAATGGTTATCGCTGATGAGCCAACGTCTGCGCTTGATGTTACAACGCAAAAAGTGGTAATACGTCTGATATTTGATCTTCTTGAGAAAGGTATCTTCTCAACGATGATTTTTATCACTCATGAGCTTCCATTGTTGCGTCATGTGGCAGATAACATAGGTATTATGTATGCAGGTGAATTTGTTGAATATGGAACGACAGATCAAATCGTTTTTGATCCGCGTCATCCGTATACAAAAGCTCTGATGGGTGCGATGCTTAGTGCTGAGCCTGGGCAGAAGCAGAAAAAACCAACTGCTATTGAGGGTGCTCCGCCTAATCTGGCAAATCCGATTTTCGGATGCCGTTTTGCGGATCGCTGTCCGGCAGCAAAAGAAGATTGCAAGAAAACTGAACAGGAAATCAGAATGGTCGCAGGAAGACAGGTGAGGTGTCAATATGCAGAATAATGTAGATATCTTTGCTGCAGAGAATTGTTCCTGCACATTCGGGCATGGAAAAAAGTTTGTCACCGCTGTCGATCATGTGACATTCACTATCAAGGATGAGGAAATTGTATCGCTGGTAGGTGGTTCCGGATGCGGTAAGAGTGTTCTTGCAAAGATTATGCTCGGAATTCATCAACCTACAACGGGTACTTTTAAGTATAAAGGCAGTGCTATCACCAATCAGAGACTTCACTGGAGAGATGTGCAGGCGGTTTTTCAGGATCCATTCAGCTGTTTTAATCAGTTTTTTACAATCAGGTCACAGCTGAAAGATTCACTGAATATTTTTCCGACGAAGCCGTCACCGAAAGAAATTGATGATATTGTAGATCAGGCACTATTGGCTGTCAATGTTCAGCCGCCGGAAGTCGAGGGGAAGTATCCATTTGAGTTAAGTGGTGGACAGATGCAGCGTATGCTTCTTGCGCGTATTTTCATTCTGCGTCCCAAAGTGCTCATTGCCGATGAGCCGACATCAATGGTTGATGCCTGCGTGCGTGCAAATATTCTTGATTATCTTATGAAAATCAAGCAGGAACTCAAGATGACCATTGTGTTTATTACACATGATATCGGGCTTGCTTACTACGTAAGTGATCGTCTGTTTATCATGCATAAGGGTCAGATCGTTGAGCAGGGAACACCCGATGAGGTGACACTTACGCCGAAAAGCAAACAGACACTCGAACTTCTTGATGATATTCCTGATATTCACCGGCAATGGATAAAAAGGTAATATACATCAGGAGTGCAATCCCCGGTGCGTATAACTACGTGCCCATTTATGCTTATAGTTTTACATCTGCTTTTCTTACGTGATTAGCAGTCACGTAATTCAGGTTTTTGCACTATTAAAGGGAATTATGGTTACCATAGTTCCTTTTTTTACAATACTACTTAATAATCTTACAAGAGTTGTGTAGATAATTCAAATTGTACCTTCGCATTAGTGAACCGGAATCAGTTAAATTCTTACTAAAAATTATCTAAAATGGCTAAGTGTTAATGGAAGAGTATGAGTATAGTCGATAAGGCAAATCTTACATCAGGTATTCCCGGTTTCAAAGGTGCTGCTACCATACGACAGCGTATTGAATCCAATAAAGCGACGGGGTCATCGGTAGAACAACTTGAGGTTAACGAGGGTATGAAGCTAACGGTTCTTTCATATTCAATAACAACAATTATGTTGAAGTAATGGTGTAGTAAATAATATCTTTTGCTTCCGGCTGAATTGTACTGCCGGGAGCTTTTTTTATGATGAAACTATGAGGCAGTTTAATCGCATACATATAGATTGATGAATGTATATTTGTGTAGCTGCTTTTAGCGTTAAAAACCAAAATTTTAATAAAACCTAGCAGAGGGGCTAAGAATGAAATTCGGCTTTTTTGATGATGTAAAACGCGAATACGTAATTACCACACCACAAACTCCCTATCCATGGATTAACTATCTGGGTACCAAAGATTTCTTCTCGTTGATATCAAATACTGCCGGAGGTTATTCTTTCTATAAAGATGCCCGTCTCAGACGTATCACACGATATCGTTATAACAATGTGCCACTTGACAATGGTGGAAGATATTTTTATATAAAGGATGGTGATGATTTCTGGTCTCCCGGGTGGAAACCGGTAAAACGCGGTCTTACAGAATACCAGTGTCGTCATGGTATGGGTTATTCCGTAATTAAAGGTGTCCGTAATGGGGTTGCAGCAGAATGTCTTTTCTTTGTACCGCTTGATGAGACCTGTGAAATACAGAAAATTACCCTGACCAATACTACCGACAAACAGAAAAAGTTTTCGCTCTTTTCATATGCAGAATTCTGTCTCTGGAACGCACAGGACGATCAGACAAATTTCCAGAGAAATTACAACACCGGTGAAGTCGAAATTGATGGTTCAACAATTTATCACAAAACAGAATACCGTGAACGCAGAAATCATTTCGCATTCTACACGGTAAACCGTCAGCTGGCAGGATTCGATTCAGACAGAGATAGTTTCATCGGTAAATACAATGGGTATGAAAATCCTGAAGTTGTTGTTGAGGGAAAATCGAAGAATTCTGTTGCGGATGGATGGTCACCGATAGCATCACACCATTTGTCAATCACGCTTGATCCTAAAGAGTCAACCGAAATTGTATTTGTTCTTGGTTATGTCGAAAATGATGTTAATGACAAGTGGGAAGCACCGGGAGTAATCAATAAGAAAAATGCGAAAGTGACTATTGATAAATTCTCGACAAGTGCGGCTGTTGACAAGGCGTTTGCTGAACTGAAAGCATACTGGGATAATCTGCTGTCACGATATACGGTTACAACAAAAGAAGATAAGCTTAACAGAATGGTTAATATCTGGAATCAGTATCAGTGTATTATCACATTCCACATGTCAAGAAGTGCATCATACTTCGAATCAGGTATCGGCCGTGGTATGGGATTCCGTGACTCAAACCAGGATATCGGCGGGTTTGTTCACCAGCTTCCTGAACGGGCACGCGAACGAATTCTTGACCTTGCAGCAACACAGCTTGAAACCGGTGGCGCATATCATCAGTATCAGCCTCTTACCAAAAAGGGAAACAACGAAATCGGTGGTAACTTCAATGATGACCCGTTGTGGCTGATTTACTCAACAGCTGCCTACATCAAGGAAACCGGTGACTGGACAATTCTTGATGAGACAGTTCCTTTTGACAATGATGCATCAAGAGCAAAGTCACTTCTCGATCATCTTGACAAATCGTTTTATCATGTTGTAAATAACAAAGGGCCTCACGGGTTACCGCTTATCGGTCGTGCAGACTGGAACGACTGTCTTAACCTGAACTGTTTCTCGACAACACCGGATGAATCATATCAGACATGTACCAATAAAGATGGAAAAACTGCTGAGTCTGTATTTATCGCAGGTATGTTTGTTGCGATCGGGCGTGAATATGTTACCATTCTGGAACTTCTTGGCAAAAAGGGTGAGGCAAAGAAAGCTTCCGGTCACATTGATGAAATGATTGCAACTGTCAAAAAGCATGGATGGGATGGTGAGTGGTATGTACGTGCTTATGATGATTCCGGGAAAAAGGTCGGAAGTAAAGAATGTGATGAAGGTAAGATTTTTATTGAACCACAGGGTTATTGCGTGATGGCAAAAATAGGCCTTGAGGATGGAATGTGCGAAAAAGCAGTTGAATCTGCCAGAAAACATCTTGATTCTCAGCATGGACTTGTGCTTGTCAATCCGGCATACACAAAGTATTACGTTAACCTTGGTGAGATTTCATCATATCCGCCGGGGTATAAAGAAAACGCAGGTATTTTCTGTCATAACAACCCCTGGATTATTATCGCTGAAACTATTCTTGGTCAGGGTGATCATGCATTTAACCACTATAAGAAGATTACTCCTGCATACCGTGAAGATATCAGTGATCTTCACAAAATGGAACCATATGTATATTCTCAAATGATCGCCGGTAAAGACGCAAAGCGTCACGGTGAAGCAAAGAATTCTTGGCTTACCGGTACTGCTGCATGGAACTTTGTAACGATTTCACAGTGGATTCTCGGTGTTCGCGCTGATTACAACGGTCTGATTGTTGATCCGTGTATTCCTGCAGAATGGAACGAATTCTCGGTAAAGCGCGTGTTCCGTGGTACAACATTTAATATCGTTATCAAGAATCCATCACACGTTTGTAAAGGTGTAAAATCCATGACGGTTGATGGCGTTGCAGTAAACGGAAATATCATTCCGGTTATTACTGATGGCAAAGCACATGATGTCGAAGTGATCATGGGTTAAGAAGGCTATTTTGATGATACTGCAAAAGAGTATGTGATTACCAATCCTAAAACTCCGGTAAAATGGATTAACTATATTGGAACACTTCAGTTCGGTGGATTCGTTGATCACACTGGCGGTGCCCTGATTTGTAAAGGTGATCCATCTCTTAACAGAATTACAAAATATATTCAGCAGACACCATCATCTGAATTCAAAGGGGAAACACTCTACGTCCGTATCAAGGATAAAAGTGGCTATAAGGTGTTTTCTCCATTCTTTGTTCCAACTCTTGATAAATATGACAAGTATGAATGTCATGTCGGGTTGGGATATCAAAGAATTGTTTCAGAGATGTATGGTGTTCGTACTGACGTAACCATTTTTATTCCTTTGGATGCACAGGTTGAAATACGGGATATCAGGATAACAAATATTTCCGGCAAGGCGATGGAAATAGATGTTATTCCTGTTATTGAGTATACTCATTTTGATGCTGTAAAGCAGTTTACAAATGCAGACTGGGTGCCGCAGACCATGCAGTCCCGTTGTACAACAGAACCAGGTGGTCTGAGAGTGCTTTCCCAGTATGCGTTCATGAAACGTGACTCAGCGGTTAATTACATTACATCAAACTATCCGGTGCACTCATTTGAGACCGATCGTAAGCGTTTCCTTGGTGATAATGAATATGGAACATGGGCGCATCCACTGTCTCTTGATAAGCAGGATTTTGATAACTACGAAGCAGACCGTGGTGATAACATCGCGGCTTTACTTCACAAACTCGGATCGGTAAAAAACAACGAGACAAAGCGTATCATTACACAGCTTGGACAAAAGGTTTGTGTAAAGGATGCGATGCCTGAAATTATTGAGTTTCGTAAGGAGAGCACTGTTGATGCAGCGTTTAAGAAACTTGCTGATTTCTGGGAAAATCATTTATCAATAATGAAGATAAAGACGCCGGACGATGGTCTTGACAGTATGATAAATGTGCATAATCCGCGTCAGTGTTATATCACATTCAACTGGTCCAGGTATTTATCCTATTATCAGCTTGGTATGGGAACACGAGGACTTGGATTCCGTGACAGTTCACAGGATGTAATGGGTGTTGCAGGACATATTCCTGAAGATAGTAAAAAACTGATAATTAAACTTTTATCAGTTCAGCTTCCTGAAGGAAATGCGATGCATCAGTTTAATCCGCTCAGTATGGAAGCGACTGTCGGTGATGCACACGAGATGCCTGATCGTCCACAGTATTATGGTGATGACCACCTGTGGATTGTTCTTGCAGTTATTGCGTACGTCAAGGAAACCGGTGATGTTGCATTTCTGAATGAAACAGTTCCCTATTACAACCGTAAAAAGGGAAATCCGGTTGTTAGCGATTCGGTAATTAATCATTTACGTAAGGCACTTAAGTTTACAAAAGAAAATGTTGGTACTCATGGTCTTCCACTTCTCGGGTTTGCAGACTGGAACGATTGTGTCAATCTTCCATCCGGAGCGGAATCAATGTTCAATGCCTGTCTTTATGGCAAGGCAATACTTGAAATGATTGATCTTGCGAAATATCAGGATGATGCAGTTCATATTGAGCAATATACTGCAGATCTTGAAGCAATCAGAAAGAATTATAATGAGCATGCCTGGGACGGTGAGTGGTACGTACGGTGGTTTGAAGCAAACGGGACACCGCTTGGTTCACATACCTGTACCCATGGTAAAATTTATATCAACTCTCAATCATGGTCAGTAATAGCAGATCTTGCAACAGGGGATCGCGGAAGAAAAGCACTTGACTCAGTCAGAAAGCACCTGAATACATCAAAGGGTATGAAGCTCAGTACCCCCGGATTCAATGGCTACGACCCGTCGAAGGGTGGTATCACAACATATCCCCCGGGTGCAAAAGAAAACGGCGGTATATTCCTTCATACAAATCCATGGGTTATGATTGCTGAGACGATTCTTGGCAACGGTGAGAATGCGTTTGAGTATTATAACCAGATCAATCCTGCAAAGAAGAATGATATTGTTGACGAGTACGAATGTGAACCGTATGTGTATCCGCAGAATATTCTCGGTGATGAACACAAGCAGTTTGGCCTTGGAAGAAACTCATGGCTGTCCGGAACATCATCCTGGACCTATCAGGCTGCGACAAAATACATTCTTGGTATTCTCCCTGAATTGGGCGGTTTGAGAATCAACCCCTGTATTCCATCAAAATGGGATGGTTTTACTGTTGAACGAAAGTTCAGAGGAGCAACCTATATGATCAATGTCAAAAATCCATTACACGTCAATAAAGGTGTACGTTCCGTAACTGTAAACGGAAAAACACTTGATACAACACTGGTGCCGGTTGCACAAGCTGGTGATGTTATAACTGTTGATGTCACAATGGGTTAAATTTATGAGCGATTCGTCAATGGTTCACGAATCGCTCATAGTATTCAACGGTAAATGTGGTGCAATTTTCAAAATGCACAGAAAATCATACAATTCAGCATCCGTTACTCCTGTCACTTGTTACATGTCACACATCACATTTTTCCTGTTAATCACAGATTTTTAACTGCATAACGTATATTCGGGATAATAGAATTATTGTAAAAGTCTTTTCAGTAATGACGAATGTATTGGACTATGTTGGAAAATACTCAAATTCTGATTGATAGGTACAGTATTGCAGAGGGGCACTATCAGACGGCTGATCTCTGCAGCGGTTACTTAAAAAAAACAGCCTCACCATCCTATACTATTATTACTAAAATTCTGGATGATGTAGTATCCTGCCTGATAAATAATCACACTGTACACCTCAAATGTCCACGGTCGGTTATTTTTAATACTGCGCTTGCGCTCCTGGTGGAACGGTATGATGATCTTAAACAATTCATTTTTGCCAGACTTGAGATTGGAGATACTGTACGATTATCGTTAGTTAATCTTGAATATAACGCAGCATCTACCGGATATGAATTTGTAAAGAATGTTATCAGTGTATGTACAACGTGTCCTGATATCGTTGTTGATTCTGAATTTAAAAATGCTATCCGGCAAAACAGGATGTTGCAGCAGTATTTCAGCGTGATAAGCAACTTTGAATCGCATACTGATATAGACGAAATGATAGCGGTTGGAAAACTGTGCAATTCATCGATACTTTTTTCACTGGACAAAAGTGGCGCCATAGTTATCGCATACGATTCGGATCGGATCGAAGCAGATTATGCGGATCAGATTGCTTCTCACTATGTTAACATTCTTGGTGCATTGACTACCGATCTTTCAAAGCAGGTCAGTACGCTTGATATATTGTCTCAGGATGAGATCAGGATGGCCGTTGTTACCTGGAATGAAACGCCTACTGTAAATCAGCATCAATCTGATTTATTCTCAATCTTTGAAACGCAATGCCGAAAAGATCCGGATGCGCCTGCGATAGTTTCAGACCGGATTTCGTTAACATTCAGGGAATTGAACAAACGGGTAATTTCACTTGCGTCAATGTTATCGGCACGCGGGGTCTCTACCGAATCACCTGTTGCGGTTTGTATGGATCGCTCGGCAGAACATATTATCAGTCTGCTTGCAATAATAAAATGTAATGCGACCTATATACCGGTTGATATGAATTCACTTCCACAGGAACAGATCGGGATTATTCTTGATGATTGCCGGCCGGTGATCGTACTGACAACCGAAATGTATCTGCCAGGAGTGGATCCGGGTGATGTTCCTGTTGTAACTGTGACGTTGCAGGATAGCGGTCTGGATACGTTTCATTCGGATACGGTAAAAAGGTCAGGAGATGATCGTTTTTATATTTTGTATACGTCGGGTTCACGCGGAAAGCCAAAGGGTGTCGAGGGATTATATAAGGGTATCATAAACAGGCTTCAGTGGATGTGGGACACGTACCCGTTTACAGATAGTGATATCGGCTGCAACAGGACGCCGATTGGTTTTGTAGATCATATTGCCGAGATCCTGTCACCGTTACTCAAAGGTGTTTCACTGTATATTCCAGATGACAATCAGAATAGTAATGCACTGTCAATTGCAACCTATATTTACAAAAATAAAATCAGCAGGATAATTATTGTTCCATCACTGCTATCCCGGATATTACATCTTGACACTGATGCACTTCTTAATATGTCAAGTTTAAAGTATGTTTTTTCCAGTGGAGAACCGTTAAGCAATACACTGGTAACACAGTTTTATCAGCATCTGAAAAGTGCCCGTCTGGTAAATATTTACGGATCAACAGAGGTTAGCGCTGATGTTACCTGGTATGAAGTGAAACGTTTTTTTGCGGCTGATGTACTCAGGTATTTTTCTCAATCGATCGATCTGCCGGGTGGTTTGAAAGAGTCGGTGCTTGATGGCTACCCGAATCCGATTACAGAGGACAGAATTACAAGCGGGAATGTACCGATCGAAGCAATAGCATCACGCTTCAGATCGTCACAAATGGCCGATTTTCCGATTTCACCGGAACAATATTACAAACGTCTTTACTCTGATGTGTTCCCGTTTGTCATAAATACTGCATCACCGAAATATATAGGACATATGACAAGTGCATTACCGGATTTTGTACATGATATCAGTAAACTGATATCGCAGCTAAATCAGAATCTTGTTAAAGTGGAAACAGCAAAATCACTTATCTTTCTTGAGCGGGAAATACTTGCTGTTTTACATCGTGCGTTTTACAGATATAGTGATCAGTTTTATGATGAACATATTCAGAAGTTAAATGCGAATCTCGGACTTGTGACAACAGGTGGTACGACAGCAAATATAACAGCGCTCCTGACCGCAAGGAATAAAGCACTTTTTACAACCTATGAAACCTTTGCGACTTCGGGGAAAAGCATTTACAGGCTTCTTAATGAAAATGGGTATGCCGATATGACAATCCTCGGTACTCACCGGATGCATTACTCAATCCGTAAAGCAATTTCTGTACTGGGTATCGGTATTGAAACGATAATCTATGTCAATACCGATAGTAACGGGCGCCTTGACACGGATGATTTACAGGAGAAAATATCCTATTGTAAAAATAATAAAATTCTTGTACTCGCGGTTATCGGTATTGCCGGTGCTACAGAGAGCGGCCAGATTGATCCTCTTGACGACATAGGAACTATCGCACAGCAGCATGGAATTCATTTTCACGTTGATGCGGCATGGGGGGGGACGACGATCTTTTCTGATACCTATAAACACAAATTACGGGGTATAGAGCTTGCAGATTCAATAACATTTTGCGGCCATAAACAGCTGTACCTTCCGCAGGGAATCAGTATCTGTCTCTTCAAAGATCCTGATCAGTTACAATTTGCAACAACAGTTGCATCATATCAGGCGACGGCTGATTCATACGATGTCGGTAAATTTACCCTTGAAGGGTCCAGATCGGCAATATCGCTCTGTCTTCATGCATCGCTGCAGATGATCGGGAAAAAAGGGTACGAAACACTTGTCAACTACAGTATGGACCTGACATCATTTTTTACAAAAATCATTGATGCAAGTATAGCATTTGAACTAATCATGTATCCCGAACTGAACATTGTCAACTACCGGTATATTCCGACAAAATTCCGGTCAAAGGTTCTGAAGGGTAGTTTAACAAGTGATAATCAGCAAGAGATTAGTTCGTTCAATAAACTGATTCAGGAGAAACAGTTCCTGAAAGGTAAAACATTTGTTTCAAAAACCACATTGACACACACGCGATATGGTTCATTACCGCTTGTTGTTTTTCGTGTGGTTCTTTCAAATCCTCTTACAACGTATGCAGATCTCTACGAAGTACTTGAGGATCAGTTGTCAATAGCTCAGGAAATTAACAGGGGTGAAGACTGTCCGAAAATAGGATTACATTATAAGATTGTACAAAAAGAGTTCAGTCAGGAACATGCGTTCGATGAGAGAATTGTTGTAAGCGGGGTGGATGAGCCCATTGTTCCAATCGGAAAGCCTATTTGTAATTGTAAAGCATATATTCTCGATACGAAATTAAGACTGTGTCCCATTGGTGTACCGGGTGAATTGTATATATCGGGGATGGCACTGGCACGGGGGTATCACAATAATACATTGCTGACAAATGAGTGTTTTATTGACAATCCGTTCATACAAGGTGTAAAAATGTATAAGACCGGTGATCGGGTAAAGTATGCACCTGATGGTACCATTGAGTATCTTGGACGTTTTGATGATCAGGTGAAAATTCATGGGTACAGAGTGGAGCCGTCGGCAGTAGAGTATTATATTGATCAGATTGAATCCGTGTTGCAGTCCAGGGTAATTGCAATTACAAAAAAATCTCAGAAATCGTTTCTTGCGGCTTTTGTTATGGTAAAAGAGCATGTTGACAGTGCGGTAATAAGAGAACGGCTTCAGACAAAACTTCCGGATTATATGGTACCGCAGCAATGTATTGTTCTGGATTCGTTTCCACTGCTTCCAAGCGGGAAAGTTGACAAAAAGAGATTGGCTGAAATGCTCGCCCCCTAAATCCCCCTGTGGGGGACTTTGGGGGGCGATGATAAACTTTTAAAAGATAGATCAGGTGTTCTTGGATTCAATGTCTTTGACTTCGGTTATAAACTCACTGATATCCTTGAATTTGCGGTATACTGATGCAAACCGTACATAGGCTACTTCGTCAAGTTCATAAAGTTCTGTCATGACATAACGGCCGATATCTGTGCTTGGAATCTCCATTTTACCGGATTTTTCTATCAGATTTTCTATTTTATCAACAATGCTTTCCACTTTTTTCACTGAAACCGGACGCTTTTTACAGGCTGCGACAATTCCCTGCATGAGTTTTTGACGATCGTACGGTTCACGACGCTGATCGTTTTTAATGATTGTCAAAGCAACATTTTCGATATATTCGTATGTTGTAAATCGCTGGCCGCATCGTAAACATTCCCGACGACGTCTGACAGCACGCCCTTCCTTGCTTGAACGCGAATCAACAACTTTGTCTTCACCGTGACTGCAATAGGGACATCTCATGAGAGGAGCCTTTCCTTGGAAAGAATTCAGGTCATTAATAAGTAAAAGACACAAATCCGGTCAACTGTATACATATCAAATATAATAAAGAAATTTGAATATGCAAAATCAACTGATTTTATAATTTTACTAAAAATGTGCGTTCATGACAAGGGTTGTTGTTGAAAGATCCGGACTAAATGACGCATTGAAATTAACAGAAGAGATATTTCTAAGGATTTTGTATTTAGACGATGCACGAATATCAACAATTGCGATAACACGGTTAAGTACCATTGCACCAATACAGATTGATGATACGAGCTGGAACCTGCTTGATTTTTTGCGAATGTCGCCAAACTCTTTCTTCTCGTCATCACTGTTCCAGCTCCAATACCTGGCACCATTATTGTAGAGTTCCTTGTCCTCTCTGTTCAAACGCATGGCTTCATTATAGGAGTGTATATTATCGAATTGTTCAACTGCAGTCCAGAAACGGTTATCATTTTTATTGCCACCGTAAGCACCTGCATGAAGCGCCGCATACCCGCGTGCATCAGTGTTGAGCTTTGATGCATACGTACCACAGTAGATAGCTCCGAAGAGCGAAAAGATATCGACTGACAGATACGCGAGTGCACTTTTATTTCTGTTTAAATAGTGATGTCCTGTACCAGGTAAAATCAGGGAAAGTCCGGTAGCCAGCTTTGATGACTTTGAGCTTTGTTCATAGGTACCAAAGAGATTGATACTATCAGTAGTGACATCTTCACTGACTGATATCTGTGAAAAAACGGATGCCGCTGAAAGTATTACCAGTGTTAAAAACGTATATACTTTTGTCATTTTAGAATCGTACCTCAAGTGCATACCCGGGCGCCATACCATTGCCGGTTGCAACTGTAATGTCTTTAATATTAATATGCTGCCAGGCGCTTTTTTTACCAAG
>CAYMGX010000036.1:18148-34055 GCA_964390065.1 uncultured Fibrobacter sp.
CTTTTGCACAGATACCTGCATCAATAGAACTTGCGATACGGTTGAGCACCATTAAAAAGAAAATTGATCTGGCTCTTTTGTATTTATCTTCTGCTTTAGAAATTTTCTTGTTGTAAGCCTGCTGATTATTAGTTATGCCAAAGTGCGGCACAGAATCAGGGTCAGATTTCAGGATAAAGAAAAATGATGAATCAAAGGAACCGCTGTCAGCACGCCGGTATCGTGAATACGCACTATCCCGGGCATAAATTTCATAGTTGTTGTCTATTCCTGGAGTAATATCATCCCAGCCCCGGATATACGGTGACAGTGGATCGTTGATAATATCATAAAAACCCTTTATATTTTTCGAAAACCGGGAAGGATCAATATTGCTTTCTACACTGTAAAAAATGGAATCTGCTTCATTAACAAGATCGCCGGAGCTTCCAAAAAAAACTGATTTAAACCTGGTGTAATAGGAAATTAATGAATCTGCCGAGTAGTGTTGATCCGCGAATTTATGAGCATCATCCCTCATCTTATTACTTTTCGCTTTTACGAGTGCACCTGAAACTATCACACCAACTTCCAGAGCACCAAATACTCCTGCTCGTACATAGTTTTTTGCATACACCTCACCGGCACCAGGAAAAATAAGCGATAACAGCATTGCAATTTTAGGGTTACGATAATTTTTCAGATTTTTCGCAAAATTGATTGAATCTGCATCTTCGATTTTAGCAGCTACTACCGGTGCTGCGATTTTTGGTTTCTCAATAACAGCCGGGGTTGATAGTACCGGCTCTGTGTCCGCACTTTCTATGATAACAGCTTTAGTCGTGTCTTTTGTACTTTCTGCAGCAGCGGTGTCTTTTGGTTTTGAAGTTGTACCAAGCAGATAATCAGCACCGCCTTCAAGAATCAGAACGTCATCAAGCGCTGTCTTTTTAGTTTGAATCGTGTCGTTTTTCACAACTGGTGTTTCTGTTTTGAGTGAATCTTTGACAATTGTCGCTGCCGAATCCTGCGCTTTTGCAGTATCAGGGTCTTTTAAAAGTTTCAGAAGATCCTCATCGTCGTCATCAACGAGAATATCCTCTGAAAAACCTGTTTTTACATCTTCTTGTACCGATGTAGAGTCAGCTGAAAAAACTGTACAACAAAAAACTCCTGCCAAACCGATTATTCCTGCTCGTATCAACCTGCTCATAAGAACCTTTCAACTGGGTTAAGATTGAGATTAAGATAGAGATTTTGAGATTGCGACTCAGAAAAAAGGTAACGATCATTCCAGACCCTTAACCTGAATCCTGATCTTAATCCCGCCCCGACCTCAGCCTTTCTTTACACTCCAAGAACATCCTGCATTGTATAGAAACCGGGCTGTTTATCAGCAAGCCACTTTGCTGTAGACACCGCACCACTGGCAAAAGTTGTTCGACTATGCGCCATATGACGCAGTTCGATACGTTCTCCAAGGCCGGCAAAAAGCACCGTGTGGTCACCAACAATGTCGCCACCACGAACAGCATGCATCCCGACCTCATTCTTTTTTCTCATTTCGGGATAGATACCTTCGCGACCGTTAACAATCGCCTCATTATATGAAAGTCCGATTTCCTCTGCAATAATCTCACCGAGTTTCCTGGCTGTTCCGCTCGGTGAATCCTTCTTGAATCTATGATGTGCCTCAATTATTTCGATATCAAACTCATTTTTCAATTTTGCTGCAACGAGCCGGGTGATTGAAAACAGCAGGTTGACCCCCAGGCTTGTGTTTGCACTCACAATTACCGGTGCAAGCTGTGATGCATCCTTTGCGAGAGTCAGATCGTTATCGGTAAGTCCTGTGGTACAGATGAGAAACTTTACACCCTTTGATGATGCTTTTGTGAGAAGTGCCCTGCTGGATTGCGGGGATGAAAAATCAATGACAACTGCATTAGTGAAATCAATAGTGTCGATGTTATCGGTTAATGTTATACCGAGCTGGCCTTTTCCAATACATTCACCGTAATCGGTTCCAGCTTTAGGGTGCCCCTTGTATTCAAGGCACGCGCGTAGTTTAAGGTTATTGTCTGATAAAACGATATTTGCTATTTCAGCGCCCATTCTTCCAAGTGCGCCAACAACAATAATTTCTGTCGCCACAGTATTCTCCCGATTGTTTTGAGTAATTCGTTAAAGATTAAGGATTATTGTGTACAACTATTTTTGACAGAACAAATGAAATACAAATGCGTTGTATGCTTGTTTATGTAAGTGCTTGATATAATCCAATGATCCCTATCAACATTGAAATATAAATATAATGTAATCAATTTACTATCCTGAAGACAAATTTTGTATAAGGATTTCAGAATTTTTTTTGGTAAAATCGATGTACTCTTTGAAAATAATGAGTTTGTTCAGGCGTGATTAACAGTGTCCACTCATGGAGAAGTCACTCTTATAATGGATAACAATCCAGTACCAAATTATGGCAATTTTTATATTGCAGCATTCTAAATGAAAAGGTAATTTGAGAGGGGTCAGCATTAAACTATAAGGCACGGGATTATACTATCATCTTCCGGAGTATGTGAAATGGTGATTGTTGGAGATCTGATGTAAGTTTTTTACCTGTCAAATTGTACCGGAACTATGAAAATACTATTGATAAACCCTCCCCGATCGAATCAGAATGCTATCCTCGAGAATGCATCAGAAGCGGTAAAGCCTTTTATTCATCGTAAACTTACCGGCCCACCGCTTGGTCTCATTACCATTGCATCAGCGTTGAAAGGAGCACATGATGTCTCTGTGCTTGATATAAAGGGAGAGTGCGATCTTTATAAGGATACGATTGATTATCTTTCTGTTGTCAGGAAATGGCTTGCGGAGAAAAAACCTGATATTGTAGGGGTTACCTTTATTGCATCGGAGTTTAATGCCGGCCTTGAGATATTTAAGGCTGCAAAAGAATTTGATCCATTGATCATAACAATCGCCGGCGGATTGCACGTATCACTCTGTCCGCATCATTTTGATTCCCCGCTGGTTGATATAGCATGCAGAGGCCAGAGCGGAAGAATTATACAAACGGTGGTTTCTGTTATAGAACGTGGTGAGTCACTTGACAGTGTCGCAGGAATACTTGTCAGAAGAGGTAACCTTTTCAGACCGACACCATCAGATACAGTACCTTGTAATGCTGCCGGTGATGACTTCATTATGCCTGCACGCGAAATGCTCAATCCATGGCTTTCGACCTATCAGGTTGGAAAGAATGAAGGACCTGTGACCTATTTGTTTACATCACTGGGCTGCCCGTATAAATGCACATTTTGTTCAATATGGCCTCAGTTTGATGGCACCTATTATCAGCGAAAGGTCGAGAGTATCATCGATGAACTGAAAATGCTGGATCAGTATCCGGTGGTCAGGTTTGCAGATGCAAATACAATTGTAAATATTGATATTATCGATACGCTTTTTACCCGAATTGAACAGGAAGGTATAAAAAAGCAGTTTATAATGGATATCCGGACCGATACCGCCGTAAAATATCCTGATCTTATTCGTAAATGTGCGAAGGGCGGACTGAAAGTTGTAATCAGCGGATTTGAATCATTTCGTGATGATGAACTTACACGATATAACAAAGCATCCGAAGCAGATACGATTCGTGAGGCAGTAACGATCTTTGATGACAACGGGATAAAGGTTCGGGGCAATTATGTAATACCTCCTGATTACACGGAAAAGGACTTTGCTGCACTCAGGAAATTCGCAGGTGAATCCACCGTGGCACTTGCCGGATATACTATCCTGACACCGATGCCCGGTACACAATTTTACTATGATAACTTTAACGCAATCAATGATCATGATTTATCGAAGTATAACTTCTTTAATTGTGTGATGAAAACAGTATTGCCGCTGGATGCATTTTATAAAGAGGTTGCTGATTTGTGGCTTGTCAGAGAGGGAACAGAAACAATTTAGTAGTAAATAACATTTTGCAGACAGAATAAAAAAGGGTGTCCTGAAAGGAACACCCTTTTAATATACTAAAATTAATCGGTTTTACCGGAAGATCAGACCGATGAAGCCTTAACAAGAAGGTTGTTTACCCTTCGGGAATACGCCAGAGGATCCGGAACCATCTGCCCTTCAGCAATAAGTGCCTGTTCGAACAGCAGGTGTGCCCACTCTTCAAGGTTTGCATCCTTGGGATCTTTTTCAAACCAGAATTTCATGTTTGACAGAATCGGATGATCTCCGTTAATCTCAAGAATTCTCTTTTGCTCGGTAACACCCTGTCCCATTGCTTTCATGAGTTTTTCCATCTGAGGAGTCATCCCGTTGTCATCAGCAACAAGGCAAGCCGGGCTGTCTTTGAGGCGGGTGGTAATACGAACTTCTTTGACATTATCTGCAAGAATGTTCTTGATACGCTCTGAAAGCTTTTTATACTTTGATTCAGATTCCTTTTTTGCAGCTTCTTCCTCTTTGCCAAGTTCTCCAAGGTCAAGATTACCCTGTGTTACCGATTTCAATTGTTTGCCATCATAGTTCATAATGTCATGTACAACCCATTCATCAATTGGGTCGGTAAGGTACAGTACTTCGATACTCTTGCTTTTGAAAATCTCAAGATGCGGACTCTTTTCAGCAATTTCCCGGCTTTCACCGGTGATATAATAGATATCCTTCTGATCGGTTCTCATACGGGACGTGTATTGTTTCAGTGACACAAAATCATCTTTGGATTCACACATTGATGATTGAAAACGGATAATCTCAAGAAGCTTATCCTTGTTTTCGTAATCGGTATGTAATCCTTCCTTGATTACGGGACCGAATTCTTTCCAGAAAGTCTTGAAATTTTCAGGCTCATTTTCAGCCATTTCCTTGAATTTTCCGAGCACTTTTGATACAAGTGCTTTTTGTATTTTGTCAATAACCGGATTCTTCTGAAGCATTTCGCGTGAGACATTCAGCGGAAGATCTTCAGAATCTACAATACCGCGTACAAAACGTAAGTATTCAGGAAGCAATTCTTTGCAGTTGTCAAGTATGAAAACACGTTTGACATAGAGCTTTACACCGTGCTTACGTTCCATATTGAAGAGGTCAAAGGGGGCCTTTGATGGAATAAACAGCAGTGATGAATACTCCATGATACCCTCGGCCCGGTTATGAAGAATACTGAGCGGCTTTTCGTATCCACCAAGTACCTGTTGGTAAAACTCTTCATACTGGGCCTGGGTGATTTCCGAAGTTGCGCGGCGCCAGAGCGGTTTCGACTGGTTTACAATTTCATCAGCGCCTTTATCATTTGGTAAATAGATAGGGAATGCAATGAAATCGGAGTATTTTTTAATGATCGAACGAACCTGCCATTCTTCCGTGTAGGTCGTTTCATCATCTTTGAGATAGATGGTGATATCGGTACCGGCCTCTTTTTTGTCTGCATCAGCAATCGTGAATTCACTCTCGCCTTTTGACTCCCACACAATCGCAGGCTCATCACTGCCAGCCCGCTTTGTTACCAGTTTAACACTTGATGCAACCATAAAAGCGCTGTAAAAACCAACACCGAACTGACCGATAAGATTTGAATCAGCTTTCTGATCCCCTGACATTTTCTCAAGAAATGCTTTTGATCCGCTGCGGGCAATTGTTCCAATGTTGTCAATTACCTCCTGGCGGGTCATACCGATACCATTGTCGGAAATGGTGATTGTCTTTGCGTTTTTGTCAAGTTTGATTCTGATAGCAAGTTCTTTGTTGTCTGAAAGCAGTGATGTATTGGTGAGAGATTCGAAACGCAATTTGTCAAGTGCATCAGATGCATTTGAAATCAACTCACGAATAAAAACTTCTTTGTGACTGTAAAGCGCATGTATCATCAGATGAAGAAGCTGTTTGGCTTCAGTCTGAAACTGCATATGCTGTGGTCCATCTGCCATCTCTGGCCTCCTTTTATTTGGTTGTACAGATTAAATTTTACCACGGAAGTATTTCCTGTAATAAGGAATTACAGTGTTCATCTGTAATCGAACCTGTGTATTATATCCAACCGTGATGCTATACTTTAATTAATAACGGGTAGAAAATAACATTTGGTATCAATGCAGGGAAAGTGATGCATATACTGCAAAGGGCTGTTTTCTATGGTTAAGTGAAATCCGAATGGCAACGGCAGTGCGTTTAATCGCTTAAAATTAAAATAAGCAGGTAGTTTTTTCTAAAGTGCTGCGTCCGTTATGCCGAAATATCCTATTAGGAGATAGTGGGTATGCCGGAAATAAATGCAATAAGCGGTGCATCGTCATCACAAAGTTACTGGATCAACGGGGAGAGAGCTGTCTCCTCAGGTGAGTCTGGTGAATCACCAAAAAAATCCAGTGTAAAAACGAATGATGATCTTTCTGATGAGGAGAAAAAAGCGGTTCTGGAGTTGAAGAACCGTGACCGTGAAGTACGTGCGCATGAGGCTGCACATATGGCTGCGGGCGGACAGTATATCAACGGCGGCGCAAAGTACTCCTATCAAAAGGGACCGGATGGTCAGCGGTATGCTGTTGGCGGTGAGGTGTCAATCGATACATCCCCGGTAAAAAATGACCCCCAGGCAACAATCATGAAAATGCAGGTTGTAAAACGTGCTGCGTCAGCTCCTGCGAGCCCGTCAGGACAGGATCGTGCAGTCGCCGCCGCTGCCGCTGCTACAGAAATGAACGCGCGCAAAGAACTGAGAGAAAACTCAAACTCCGAAAAAGCAGATAATGATAACGGTATGAGAATCAGTGGCGGCTATACAAGTAAAGGCGAAATACAAAAGGCGGCTCCCCCGGATACCTCTTCAATAAATCTGACTGCATAGTAGCAGAGATACTCTAAGGCCTGTCTCTGCCTGATAACCGAAAAAGATCATATAACAGAAACTTTTTCTTGACTCTCCCCTTACTGGAGTGGGTTATCTTTATACTTGTGAGCTCACAAAACGGTTGTAATGTGTTAACATAACGGAGAGTCTATGCTTAGAATCGGTGATTTTTCCAGACTTGGAAGAGTGACAATAAAGACGCTGCGGTACTGGGATGAGATCGGTCTTCTTAAGCCGGATTATGTCAATGATGAAAACGGATACCGGTATTATGCTGCCGACAAACTCACACTGGTAACCAGAATCCTTTCAATGAAAGAGCTCGGATTATATCTCGAAGATATACAACGGGTGCTCAAAGACGGGATTGATAAAACTGAATGGCTTGATCTTCTTCAGAAACGGAAACGGTCACTGCTTGATGAAATACGACTCTCTGAAGCAACCTTGGTCAAACTTGATACAATGATTGATAAAATCAAAAAGGAGAGTGCCACTATGAGTACTGTATGTATACGTGAGCTTCCGGAAGTAATTGTTGCATCAATGCGCACAACAATATCTTCCTACAATGATCTTTTCAGAGTTGTCCCGCCGATGGGTGATATAATGAGAAAGCAGGGTGCGGTGTGCAGGGAACCTGCATATTGTTTCAACATCTACCATGATGGTGAGTACAGGGAGAAAGATATTGATGTCGAGGTGTGCGAGGCTGTTGTGGCGTATTGTAAAGACAGTGATGGCGTGGTGTATAAAAAACTGCCCGGTGTTGAAACAGCAGCGATTATCATGCACTGCGGGCCCTACGAGACACTCGGGACAAGTTATGCAGAGATTTTTGGATGGATTGAAAAATCAGGCTATGAGGTCATGGACAATCCAAGAGAATCATACATTGATGGCATCTGGAATAAAGAGGATCCAAAGGACTGGAAAACAGAAATTCAGATTCCGGTAAAAAAGGTCGAATAATCAGTTGATTTTATGCCTGTTCCACAATCTGAATTATGTGGAACAGGCACTTTTCGATGGTTGCGTGTATTTGGTTGGTATCTGCAATCAGCATGTTGAAAATTCTGCGATGATCAATCATCCTAAAATTCTCGCTCAACCGCGGAATGAAGTATCATCCTGAAAAAACGGCTGCAAATCATTGAAAAATGATGACTGACGGACCATGGTTCAAGGAAATTCCGGCTTAACAAGCAGTATTACTTCTGCTTTGACACACCATTTCGGTATATCGATAAAATGTTCTCAGAAGGTGCTTTATTCAGTAAAAACATAGAGTTGTCAGACCGCTTCTGCCCTCTGAGAAGAATGGTTCATGTTAACGTTAACATTCAATCCGCCTTAAAAAAATCTTTTTCGAAAAATACCGACTTTCATATATGCATAATATTATTTTCATTTAACAGGTTAAATAAATGATAAAAAAAGTATTAATAATTATAGGTTTAGCTGTTTTTTGTGTTTTTGCTGATACGGAAGTAGCTCTTGAAAAAAATAATTCAGGAAATGTTTCTTTAGCGGATACTGCACAGCATAAGTTTTCCAGGCCGCTTGCCGGTTCGTTATCGCTGCTGCTGCCTGGTGCCGGTCAGTTTTATACACGTCAGTATTTCAAAGGAAGTATTGTCACGGCATCCGAGGCGTTGACAATAGGAATAGCGCTCTACTGGTATGACAGCTATAAAACGTTTGATAATAATAAAAAGCCGCTGCTTTTGAAAGCGGATACATCAACGGGTGCGGCGCGGTTAAAGCTGCTTAATGATGCCGGGATGGCAGAGTTTGATGCGCGCAGGTCAAAATACCGTATGATCAATGCACTGGCGTGGTCAGGTGGTATTTACACCTATGGTTTTTTCAATGCAATCGGGAAAGCAACAGTTGATGATCATTCTGAAAAAAGTTCGTTAAAGGCAGGGTTGCTTTCTGCGATACCGGGACTGGGACTTGGTCAGTGGTATAATGGTTCAATTTCCAAAACCGGTTTAATTTTTATGGGGCAGATGTCAATGGGTGTTGCTGCAGCCAATTATCATCGATTAATGACAAAAGCGGAACGGGAGAAGAAGAAACTTGATGATCTCGACACGCTTGATAATAAATTGTTTCTTGAAATGAAAAACAGCGGATATCTTACCAGGTGGGAGAATGAGCGTCAGGGGGCCTTTAAAAATAGAAATGCTTTCTTATGGTACTCGATTTTTTACTACATGTATGGTATCTTTGATGCAGTTGTGGATGCGCAGCTTCATGACTATCCGGAGAAAATGAAACTCTATCCTGACCTTGTACCGTCAGGGCAGGGTGTAGAGCTGCGGTTACACTATAATTTTTGATAACATAATTTTTTTAATAATTCGAATCTCAGTGGTTTCAGGGGACTGGGAAATAACAAAAAGAGAGTAGGAATTGTATGACAGTAACGTTGAAAGATATCGCAGAACGCGCAGGGGTTACATCAGCGACAGTTTCAATGGTTATTAATAATAAGCCTAATATTTCAGAAAACACACGCAAGAAAGTTCTCAAGATCGCCAAAGAGTTGAATTATTATCCGAATGTCATAGCACGTGGATTGGCGACGAAGAAATCCAACTCGATCGGTGTGATTGTTCCAAATCTTGCGTCATCATTTGTTGTCCGTGTACTTCAGGGAATTAAAAGTACTAATCGTGACATTGAATACACGGTGCAGCTATTTGATACCGTTGGACAGAAAGAGACAGAAACACAATTGTTTCAACGTCTGGCACGCGAACGTCGCATTGACGGAGTGATACTTATCAGCTCGACAGTCACTGATGAAGAACTGAACGTGTTTGGTGAGGAGAGCGTTCCAAGCATTGTTGTAGCGCGTCACTGCGAATATCTCGATTCTGTTTATGTCAATAACGAGCTTGGTGCCACCGATGCTACAGACTATCTTATTGGCAAGGGCCATACGCGGATTGCATGTGTCATCACCGAGAAAAACGGAGTTCCTACCAAGGAGCGTCTTGAGGGATACAGGAAATCGCTGGGTCAGCATGGTATTGCTTTCAGGGAAGAACTGGTTTTTGCTGTCGATGATGACACAATGTCCAATGGTATCGAGGTTTTTCATCGTATTCATGAGCTGGAGCCAAAGGTGACTGCGGTGTTTGTTCCTGCCGGAGATATGGTAGCGATCGGACTGATCAAGGAAGCCAAGAAAAAGGGTGTAAAGGTACCTGATGAGCTCGCGGTGGTGGGCTTTGATGATATCCCGGCTGCAGAAGTAGTTGAACCGTCACTTACAACAGTACGTCAACCAAAACTTGAGATGGGGGACTATGCGATCAATATGATCGTTGATAAAATCGAAGGCCGTGAGGCAGGAGTCAAGCACAAGGAACTTCCGACAAAATTTATTATCAGAGAATCTGCCTGATTAGTATCGCTTACCGGTTGTGGTACGACGGGCTTGTATGCCTGATCACAGCCGCTGCACTGTTTCTTTGATGGTTACTAAACGAAAGCAGGCGTAATAAATGAATGACTCTCTTGTTGCACTTGTAAAATGCGACTCTTATGCACCACAGATTGTTGAAAAAGCGGTACGTGACGGTATTATGCTTATTGGTGGTATTGAAAAAATCCTGTCGCCGCATGAAAAGGTACTGCTGAAACCTAATATTTTAAAAGGTGCTGAGCCGGAACGTGCGGTTACAACGCATCCTGAGGTATTTCGGGCTGTTGCGAAAATTGTCAAAGAGTATGCATCAAATGTTCGGTATGGTGATTCGCCCGGAGACCCGATTTCTTCAATGGGTTCTTATAGGAAATGCGGTATTGCGCAGGTTGCAGAGGAGCTTGGTATACCGGCTGCAGATTTTGATCATGGAAAAGACTGCGGATTTCCCGAAGGCCTTGCGACCAAACGATTGATAATTGCAAATGCAGTGCTTGAGAGTGATGCCATAATCAGTCTACCAAAGCTTAAAACGCATGGCCTGACACGTATGACCGGGGCGATTAAAAATCAGTATGGCTGTATACCCGGTATGGTCAAGGGTCAGTATCATGCGCAGTTTCCGGATGTATTCCTTTTTAGTAAATTACTGGTTGACATATGCCGTTTTGTTAAGCCGCGGTTGTATATCATGGATGCCTGTGTCGGTATGGAAGGCAACGGGCCGCAGAGTGGAGATCCAAGAAAAATCGGGTGTCTTGTCATATCAACCGATCCTGTAGCGATAGATACTGTCGGCTGCATGCTTATGAACCTTGATCCGTCATTTGTGCCACCGATTGTTTTCGGAAAAGAAGCCGGACTTGGCAATTGTGAACGGGAAAAAATCACAATCGCCGGTGAATCGATCAAAGACTATAGTATAACAGACTTTAATGTAGTTCGTAAAGCACCATCAAAACTACCGAAAAGCAGAATTTTCGGTGAGATTCGTCGTTTGTTCATTCCCCGTCCGGTTATTGACAAATCGAAGTGCGTGGTGTGCAAAAAATGTATCGAAGTATGTCCCGTTGATCCGAAAGTGCTCTCCATGAAACAGTCAAAGCGGGAACCGCAGTATGATTATCGACGGTGTATTCGCTGTTACTGCTGTCAGGAACTTTGTCCTGCGAAAGCAATTACCATTTACGAACCAAAACTGAAGAAATTGCTCCCGTTCTTTGCATATATATCACTGTTCCTTTCGGTATTTCAAAGTCGTAAAGCATCACAAAAAAAAGGGACGTAAGCGTGATTCCCGAAACAGTGGAGCAACATTTCAGTTCAATGAATCTTCCGCTTTTTCCGGGTGAAATCCGTAAAAATGATGCATTGTTTTTATATGGTGCTGTCAGTGGACAAAATCCGTTTGTGTTTACATATGTACAAAAAGGCACGGAAGTTGTTCACGGACCATCCTGCCATGTTGATGATGAGATCAATGTTGACGCATGCAGGATGGATAATGTCAGAATTGTTGCCCGGCGTGGTGGCGGAGGAACGGTTGTATTATCTGATGGTATGTGTATTACGCTTGTTGTCGGCCGACGACACGGGAGATATGCACAACCGATATTTGACAGTATTCACCAATCAATGATTGCAGCCCTTTTAAAAGCGGGTGTCAACGGGTGTGAATGCCGGGGTATCAGCGATATTGCTATCAATGATAATAAAGTGCTCGGAAGTTCTTTGTATCTTGGAAATAAACCGGATTATTTTTATTATCAATCAAGTTTTATGGTTGCATCCGATATCGCGCTTATGAGTAAATACCTGAAACATCCTCCAAAGGAGCCGGATTATCGTCAGAAACGTGATCATGGAGATTTCTGTACAACACTTGTGCATGAAGGTTATACTATCGGAGTAGATAGAGTCGCTGAGCTGTTTTTTAAAGAAATTACTGATGCTGTTAGTTGACAGAAATAGTTATAAGGTATACTGACTACGACATTATGAAAATTGTACTATTTAACCCCCGCGGGTATGCATTGATACCCGGGAAACGACATATCAGTTCGCTTGCATGTGTAATGCCGCCGCTTGGGATTGCATCAATCGCCGCTGTCATGCGTAAAGCAGACCATGATGTCACTGTTTTTGATGCGGCCCTTGAATGTGATATTGGCAATCAGACATGGGCACGACGTATTGCACAACTGAAACCTGATATTGCAGGATTCACTGCGACAACATCGGCGTTTCAGGATGCCTATGATGTGTGCGCGAGATTAAAGCACATATTCCCATCATGCAAAACAGTTTTTGGTGGCGTTCATGCATCATGGGGTAAAGGTTCACTGCTCGCTCAGTTTAAAAATATTGATTATATAATTGCCGGTGAGGGTGAAATTGCATTCAGGGCACTTGCAGATAATTTCAGTGGAATAATGTACGACAGGGTATATTTTCGAAACGGTAAAGAGATTAGTTGTGGAAATGTAGAAACGCCGGTTGTTGGTCTTGATGAGCTTCCGTTTCCGGCATACGACTTATTAAAGGGCTTTCCGCGAAAATACAGAATGCCCCTATTTGGTTATCCAAGACATCCCGGTGCTAATATTATTTCGTCAAGAGGCTGTGTCTATCAGTGCTCCTACTGCGATCGTTCAGTGTTCGGAAAAAGTTTCAGGTGGAACTCACCGGAGTATACATTTCAGCAGATGCTCTGGCTTAAACGTGAATTCGGAGTTCGTCACATAAATTTCTATGATGATCTTTTTACACTGAACAGACAACGTGTTGCTGAACTTTGTGAACGTATTGCATCAAGCAGGCTAAGGGTAACGTTCAACTGTATTGTACGTATTGGTCATATTGACAAAGAGCTGATACAGCTTCTGAAAAAAGGAGGCTGCTGGATGGTCTCTGTGGGAATTGAATCAGGGGATCAGCGTCTGCTTGACAAGCATAAAGACGGATTGTCTCTTGATATAATACGACGTGATGTTGAACTGCTGCACCGGAGCGGTCTCTGGGTTAAAGGCTTGTTCATGATGGGTTTTCCGGGTGAAACCGAATCCGGAATAATTAAAACGCGCGAGTTTGCGTGTTCTTTGCCACTCAAGGATGCAAATATAACTGCATTCACACCGTTCCCCGGTGCACCAATCGCGCATGATATTGAACGGCTGGGAGCATTCAACAATAACTGGTCGAAAATGGATTGTGTCAACTTTGTTTTTGTGTCAAATGAGATCAGGAATCCTGCTATCCTTAAGAAGCATTATCATCTGTTCTATAAGGAATTTTATAATCGTCCATTTATGCGTCAGAAGGTGTATCCGAAAATGCTGCTTCAATCACCGCACAGTGTTTTTCGCCTTGTCAAGAACGCGTCAAGCTTCCTTGATTTTAAAAAATCGCTTGGTGAGTAGAGCGTTACGTGTTGCTGCCGGAAGAAGTCCTCCCTGATGTTCAGGCCTCGGAATGAATTGGTCATAGCTGGATTCAGAGTGCATTCTCTGGACCGAAAATCCGTAGTATCGCATCCGTAACCTGGTCAATTCTTTCAACTTTTGTAAAATAATGTGCACCAGGGCCGATCACTATCAGGGGAACCTTATTTACAGTATGGGACCCTGTGGTCAGATCCTCGATGTTGCCATGATCGCTGCAGACGATAAGCGTCGCTTTACTGTCAAGGGATGTAATGGTTGAGTCAAGAAGTTGGTCGATTTTATCGAGTAGTTTGATTGTCTCAAGCAAATCAGCATTATGTCCGCAGAGATCGGATGCAAAGCTTTCGTACAGGGTAAATGCATGCGTACTGGTGATCTGTGCAAGGTGTTTTCCGGCTTCTGACGGTGATACCGGGGTGATATCTTCTATGAGCGGAACCAGATGATCCCGTGTTATGTCCCAGTATACCGCATTATTATTCCGTAAATCATCAGTCATTCGGAATGAAAGATTTGCTGCAAGTACACAGTGTGTCGTGACACTATGAGAATAATTACGCCGGGCTGCTTTTTCGAAATAAGTATCGGTATAGGCGTTGGCAAATGTTGCGGTAAGCCCGATGTCGGTTATCTGTTTCAGGATCGACTTTGACTGAATAAGTGTCACCAGTTCGGGATTTGGGAATGCAGGGAGATGATACCCCAGATGTTTAGGAGCGTTAATACCGGTCAGCAGTGATGTCTGCCCGGTGGCACTTTGCGGAATGCCATCAATACCCAGGCAGGCATCAATGCCCTTCAGTAAATATCCTGGTTTATTGACAAACACATTTTCAGTAAGCTTCACGCCTACATGTTTTTCAAATCGCGGAAGTCCATGTACAAAAAGAGGATTAGTTTGATCAGCCCGGCCAAGACCAAATCCGTCAAGAAAGATGAGAAGAGCGTGACTCGTGACCCGTGACTCGTGACCGGCAGGAGATTGAGGCTGAGACTGAGAACCCATGCTGTTCATATCGTTATTTGTAAATGTCATTGTGTAAAACGCCCCTTCTTTCCTTCCTCAACCTCAACCTTAACCTCAACCTTCCTGCTCCTTGCTCCCTGCTACTTCCTCAGCATATCAATTACTTTTGCATTTTGTAACGACTCTTCAAGCGGAAGCAGCCATGATGGCTTTCCGAGTACTGCATTTGCAAAATTTTCGACTTCAAGCAGAAACCGGTCACTTTCATTCACTGCGACTTCTTTTGTGTCATTACCGGTAATGACCGTAATAGGATCAGCTGTTCCGTCAAAGGTGGCTGGTATTTCAAGAATACCCTTTTTCCCCGTAATTCTTGTATACATCTCAAAAAAGGCATTGAACCCACAGTTAACAGTTGCAATAACACCATTCCTGTATTTCAGTGCACCGGTGAACTGAATATCGACACCGCGCTCAGAGATATACTGGGTTTTTACCGATTCCGGGATATCATTCATGATCATACCGAGGAAGTTTACAGGATAGCAGCCGACATCATAGAGTGATCCGCCGCCAAGTTCCGGATGCATCCTGATTGCACCCGAACTGTCAAGCATGAACCGGAAGGTGGAGTGAATCTGTACAATGTCGCCGATTACCTTACTGTTAATAAGTTCTGTAACCTTTTTAATGCGGTCAGTGTAACGGTACATAAATGCTTCCATGCATAATTTATTGTACTTTTTTGATGCGTTAATCACCTCGGTACATTCATCGGCGTTAAGGCTAAGTGGTTTTTCGCACAATACATGTTTTCCTTTTTCCATTGCCCGTATCGCCCACTCTTTATGTAAAGAGTTTGGTAACGGTATATAAACGACATCAATGTTCTTGTTATCAAGAAGTTCATCATAAGAGCTGTGGTAGGTAGTGCATGTAAACTGATCACGGTAACTGTCAATCTTGGAACTGTCTCTTGTTGCGATTGCTTCAAGCGATGCATTTGATGACTTGAGAACTGCGGGGATCAGTTTTTGTACTGCTATCCGGGCAAGACCCAGAATGCCAAAACGGACACGGGGGATGTTTGAATTGTTGTTCATTTGTTGTGCCTTAATTCGTTAGTGTGTTTGTAGGAATGCCTCACCCCCCAACCCCCTCTGGTCCTTCGACCACTTCGATGCGTCGTCCGCAAG
>CAYMGX010000037.1:0-8935 GCA_964390065.1 uncultured Fibrobacter sp.
TCCCGCATCGTCTTCCGATAAAAATTGCAGGCAATGCGCTGTAGATAAAATGACGACCCGGCATCGCAAGCCTGAATGTGTATCCGTCAAGTTCAAACGAGATTCCCCTGTCAGCATCAATCGTTACATTCTGCGGTCGAACAGTGCACTTTGATGAAAAACCGTAGAAAACACTGGCAAGACCGCGTTCCTTTGCACCTTTGACAAGACGCGGATCATCACCGTTAAGCAGCATAAAACCGGACTTTTTATTTAGTCCATCAGCGATCTCGAATTTAGCGTTTGTTGTATTATCAAGTGATCCGAATAGTCCAACGTGCCCGTAGCCAATGTTGGTAATAACTGCGATATCCGGCTTTGCAATAGCAGTTAATTCATGAATTTCACCGACATGATTAGCACCCATTTCAATCACACCAGCCCATTCATCTCCGGAAAACCTGAGAAGACTAAGCGGTACTCCAATATGATTATTCCAGTTTCCGTATGTTTCACTAATATCAAGGCCCTGACGCAGCACCGATGAAATGAACGTACGTGTCGTGGTTTTACCGTTTGATCCTGTGACACCAACAAGAAGAATACCCATTTCCTTACGGTATTTTGCTGCAGCTTTCTGAACAGCCTTTAACGGATCTGTCACCCTTATCAACTTCCTTGCCTGCGCAGCAGTACATTCGACAAAACTCTTTTTATCAACAATGGCAGCAATAGCCCCGGCTTTAAGTGCATTTGCGACATAAGCATGCCCATCATCACGCTCTGATTTAAGCGCAATAAAGACATCACCCGGCATAACTTTACGGGAATCGTTCCAGACTGTCCCGACTTTTGATGAAAGCTTTAATGCCGGTAGTTCAGATTTGCCACCGCACCACTTTACAAGATGCCCCAGTGTAAGCGGTGTTGAATTTTTCTGTTCAGTGCATGCTTTATTTGCCATCATTTCCTCATCTGTAAATATAGTGTTTCAACAATCTCTTTATCATTGAAGTGATGTTTTACACCATTTATTTCCTGGTAATCTTCATGCCCTTTACCGGCAATAACGATACAGTCACCCTCGTTGGCGTTCTTCAGGGCGATTTCAATAGCAGCTTTGCGGTCGGGAATGGCTACATGAGGAAAATCCAGAGGGATTCCCGCACAGATCTCATCAATGATTGCGATGGGACGTTCACTTCTTGGATTATCTGATGTAACAATTGCTTCATCAGCATGTTCAGCCACAATACCGCCCATAACCGGCCGTTTTGTCCGGTCCCGGTCACCACCGCATCCGAACACACATATCAATCGTCCTTTTGTTAAGGGACGTGCGGTAGTGAGAATATTTTCAAGTGCATCAGGAGTATGCGCATAATCAACGATTACCGCAAACGGAGCATTGATCATCACGCGATCCATTCTACCGGCAACAGTTTCCACAGCACTAAATGCCTGCTGAATCGTTGCATCAGAAAAGCCTTGCCCATAGGCACCGGCAATCAATGCTGTCATATTGTACACATTAAAAAAGCCGCGTAATGATGAATGAAAGGAAGCTTGTTTTCCTTTATGGACAATTGTAATCTCACAACCATTCCAACTGCAGTTCCAGGAATCGATGCGAACATCCGATGCACTGTCACGGCCATAGGTCAGAATTTTCCTGTTTCCAAGTTCTGCGGAAAGACGTTTTCCCCATTTGTCATCAATATTGACAACCGCAACCCCGTCAGGTTTCATATATTCAGTAAAAAGTCTTTTCTTTGCCTCGTAGTAATTTTCCATAGTCTTATGGAAATCAAGATGATCCTGTGTCAGATTTGTCCATACTGCCACATCGTAAAAAAGTCCGCATATTCTATCAAGTGCAAGCGAATGCGACGATGTCTCCATGACAATGGAATCTGGTGTATACCCTTCTTCATGTATGCATCTGAAAATTTCAATCGCTTCCGGTGTAGTATGCGTAGCAGGTACAATTTTATTTGCCACGTGGAAATCGATCGTACCAAACATCCAAACCTGTTCTTTTTTACTGGTTTGCTCAAGAAGTTTCTGAAACAAATGCGTCGTAGTAGTTTTTCCGTTGGTTCCGGTGATACCGATCATTTTTATTCCGGTAATATCAATATTCCATAATGCTGCACCAAGATAGCCGGTGCAGTGACGTACATTCTTTACCTGAACAGAAGGGACATTCAATTCCGGATGTTTCTTTTCTGATACAATTGCAACGGCACCATTTGCAAGGGCATCAGCAATATATGCATCTCCGTCAAGCTTTGTTCCAGATATTGAAATGAATACATATCCCTGTTTTATTTTACGTGAATCAAACGTAATTCCTGTAATATCCGGATCACCGGTTCCGGATCTGCTCAGGACTTCAACATTTGCTTTTTTCAGGAGTTCTTCAAACAACATACATTCTCTTTTCAAGTAAACCGTCATAATTGACACTTGATATAAAAGACCATTTTACTATCAATCTGATGCACAGATAAGTGTACAGGCTTCAGCAGCACGCATCATTGCTCCAGCTTCGGGAAACTGTTTCTTTACTTTCCCAAAACCAACGATATATGGTGTCAAACCATTTAAATTTACAAGGTTGACAGCATCGCGCAAATCCTTGCCTTTACAATCAGGTACGATTCGTTGCTTTCCAGAACTGTTATCGAAGTATGCTGTCAGCATCCTTGTTTTATCTATCTTTGTACCGGCTCTGGGAGCCTGGTACGTTATTGTCGTGCCACTACCGGCAAACTGATACTGTATTCTGCTTTTTATCAGAACCGTTTCCGCACTATCTTTTGTCAAACCACTGATATCCGGAACCGTAATTTCATCAGTTTTTTCATACTGTGTTGCGATGTCGTTCTTTCCAAGTATTCTTTCCGCATAATGCAACTCCGGATGACTGATTATTTGTGTCATGATTTTGTTAAATGCCGGAGCAGCTGCGACACCACCCATTTCACCTCCAGCCGGTTCATCAATGACAACACTACATAAAAGTTCTGGCTTGTCAGCAGGAATAAACCCAATAAATGATGACCATGAGCGCCACCGTGAATATTTGCCTGAATCCGGTTTCTGAGCAGTACCTGTTTTTCCACCGACAACAATTCCCTCGATTGCTGCTTTTTTTCCTGTACCATCAGCAGCTACATCTGCAAGCATTGTTCTCATTCGCATTGCAACATCTTCTTTGAGGACTCTCCGTACCGGTTTGTATTTCGCACTGTCAACTATTTTCCCGTTACTGTCAACTATTTTTTCATAGATTACCGGTTCCAACAGTATTCCTCCGTTTGCTACTGCAGCATAAGCAAGCGTGATCTGCAACAGTGTTACTGAAAGTTCCTGACCGATTGCAACAGTGACACGTGATCGTCCAGACCATGCACTTACCGGGTGAACAATACCAACTTCCTCACCGGGGAGATCAATGCCGCTCCGGATACCAAATCCGAAGTTTTTAGTATAGTTGAACAGTTTCTCATTTCCGATTTCATTGGCAATCTGTGCAAAACAGACATTGCTTGAATAACTTAATGCTTTTGTAAATGTTAAAAATCCATACGGTACATGATCCCGTATCACCTGATGAAATATCTCATATCGTCCATTGTTTCCATTAATGAGATCATCTTCCTTTTTAATGCCTTCCTGTAAAGCAGCTGATGCCGTGATCACTTTATATGTTGATCCCGGTTCGTATGTATAACTGATACACTTGTTTTGTCTTTCAGCAATCGAATACATTGATGTAAAGTTAGGGTCAAATGATGGTTCATTGGCCATTGCCAGTATTTTTCCATTTGATGGATTCATCACAATACACCATCCACCCTTTGCTTTGAAATTTTCGACGGTTTTCTTAAGTACAGCCTGTGTTATCTTTTGTATATTTGCATCAATCGTCAGATAAACATCATCCCCGGGTACCGGATCCCGCTCCGGCAGTCCGATTTTACGATACCGCTGATTTTTTCCATCCTTCTGAAGTATTATCCACCCGTCTTCACCACGAAGGTAATTGTCAAATGCCAACTCTGCACCTCCAAGCCCGTATCCATCACGCCCGACATATCCAAGCACGCTTCCGGCAATATCACTCAATGGATAAATTCTGTTTGTCGAACTTGCACCAGCTTTTGTACCATCCGGTTTCAACATGATTTTCTTTTCTGTTGTCAATGCGAGCATTTTTCCATTACAATCGTAAATTGTACCGCGCTTTGCAGTGAGTATCTGCCGTAACTGACTCTGGTTGCGGCTTCGTTCAGAATATCTTTTACTGTCAAGAACCTGAATCGTAAACAATCTGAAAATTACAGCAGCTCCTCCAAGCCCCAGAACCATGCAGACCAGAAGCAAACGAATTTTCAGTTTACTCATCAGTTGCGTACTCCAAGTGATCTGTTAATAACATTCAGAACAGATGCAAGAGTAACCGTTTCGACTTTATCACTACCGGATTTCATCTTTACAATAACGATTTGATTTACATTGGGATATTCGAGCTTACAATGATGACGTGCAACAGTTTCAATTCTGCTGTTATCAGAAAGTCTTTCTACATCATGTTGCAAAGCGGCAATTTCCTTATCAAGCACTTTCAGTGTATCGGACTGTTCATTCATCTTCATTGACACATTGGTAATATAAACCTGTTTTGTCACGATTAATAAGGGCCCGGAAATAATCAGACCTAATATTGCAAGCCCGATCAGCATAAAACGGACCCTAACAATAGGTTCTGTTTTTGATGGCGTCTTTTTTTTGTTAATTTTTTTCATATGTACCTGTTTCTGTTACATGATTCTCTCTGCAACCCTTACCCGTACACTTCGAGACCGGGGATTACGGGCAATCTCTGCATCATCAGCCTGCAGTGACTTTCTGGTTACCCGCTTAAGTGATGCAACTTTTTTACAGGTGCATACCGGTTGTGATGGCGGACAGATGCACCCCTGCTCGCCAGTTCTGAAAAACTCCTTCACAATACGATCTTCAAGGGAGTGATACGCCATAACTGCAATACGTCCGGATGGTTTAAGAAACGATACCGATTTCTCAAGAAACCGCTGTAACTCCCCCAGTTCATCATTCACCGCTATCCGTATAGCCTGAAACACCTTGGCAAGAACTTTGTATTTTAAATTGGCCCCGTACTCTTTTATCAAACAATTTCTGAGATCAAACGTTGTCACAATCGGATGACTGCATTGCTTAATGGTTCTGGCCATACGTTTCGGATTCTGTACTTCACCGAATCTATCAAGAACATTACATAACTCAGCTTCACTGCTTGATGCAATAAACTCCGCAGCACTGATACCGCTATTGCGATTCATTCGCATGTCAAGTTCTCCATCACCCATAAAACTGAATCCTCTGTCTTTATTGTCGATCTGCCAGGATGAAACTCCGAGATCAAGCAGCATCCCGTCAACGGCACTGATAGCATGTCGTTCCAAAACTTTGTCAAATCCTGAGAACGGGCTTTGCTCAATGATCACCCTGAATGATGTCTGCAGTGGATTTCTTAGATTCCACTGTATTGCATCACTGTCGCGATCAATTCCGATTATCGTTGCACCCGGCTCAAGACATTCTGCAACTGCCCGGAAATGACCTCCACCCCCCAGCGTGCAATCCAGATATATTCCCTTCTTATCAGTTACAAGTAAGCTGATAATCTCCTTTTTTAATACCGGCTCATGATAAAATTCCTGATAATTCATTTTTTATCAACGCTGCTTTTTACTGCTTCATAGAATATCGCATCGAAATTTTCATCATCGGCATTGAGCGATGCATCACATTTTGCAGTATCCCAGACTTCAATAAAATTACCCTGACCAACAAGGGTAACCTCTTTTGTAATACCGGCAATTGCCATTTGTGCTGGTGTCAACGTAATTCTCCCCTGCGCATCAAGTACCGATTCAGAAATTGTGCTGAACAATAAGCGTTTGAGACGTAACGTTTCCGGTGTTTCGGGCCGTGAAATAATATCATCTTCAATTTTTGCCCACTCATCCCTGGGATACGCCCGCAAACATCCACCAGGTGCGCGGCTGATAATAACGGTTTCTGCAGCCGCAGGACTCATCGCTTTCCTGAATTTGGCCGGAATATTTACTCTACCCTTCGCATCAATCGAGTAGTCAAATCTTCCAAGAAACCTTGTCATCGCCACACTCTCCCACAATTACCCACAATTACACACTTTTACCCCTTAGAATACTTCAATTCACCGTTGATTGTCAAGATTTTTCAATTATTTTTTAAGCCAAAACTGTTTTTTTTATTCGGGATTTTTTAATTGTTTTTAGTGATTTCTATTAGTAGTACGCAAACACCGTCGCACACTATATGTAGGTGAGCATGATCAGTACGGTAAAACATTTTGTAGTACAGCTGTTGCTTCAATCAGGAGACAAACCACCGGAATGCTTCAGCGTGTGCCTTTACAAATAAGCAATTGGCGTAACCGATTAATAAATAATCAGAAAATGACGGGCAACCTGAGAATTAAATTGACAGAAGGAATTATTTTCGACAGATATTTGATTGAAAATGGAAAAAAACAGAACGATCAGGCAATCAATAGTCAGAAATTAACATTAGTATGCTCGAAAGTCTCATTAAGGGTTGTAACATTCAATATGCGGGTATCCTCATAGAGTTTGAGGTTAACTTTACCCTCTGTTACCTCAATGTCATCACTATCTGAAGCCGTTGTTATATCATTTTTCACGTCTTTTTGTTTATTTCCCGGAAGTTCAATATCATGATCATTTTTATCTTCTGACATTTTTTTAAGTTTAGCCCGTAATGAATAATTTTCACTGACAACGATGTCATATTCTTTGTAGAGTTCACGCAACTTATCTTTTAAATCATTGATTTCTGAAGAGCAGTCAATTTTTTCTCGCTTGAAATCATCAATAACATTCTGTTGATTATTGATAGAATCTGTTACTGCAGAGATCGCTTTTTCCAGTTCCTGAAGCTTGACCTCAGACGAAAGATGCGGAGTCATTGAGATTGTTCCGCTATTAAATTTTAGAACTTCACTTTTTAAATCACTCTGCAGCGTCTTCTTTTGAGCGAAATAGAAAACAATTCCTGCAAAAATTACAAAGGAAACAATTGGAATAATCCAAAGCATCTCTATATGCACGCTACAACCCCATTAAATAAAACAATTATTGGTACCTCTAACAAATTTATAATCAAGCAATTATTAAAATCAACCACTCTGTTGTATAAATTTCCGGCAAAACCGGTTTTGCGTTGAAATAAACTGTTTATAATACTTGAAATTATCTATTTTACAATCGAAACGCAAATAATTAAATCGTTTTCAGCAAGAGGCAGTTTGCAATTGGTAAAATGTATATGATTTGAAGCAAACCAATCCGTTCAAACCAGCTTCAGGCACAAGTGCAATATCCTCAGTACAGAGCTATCGGCTCTATTCTGAACCTTATACCCGCAGAGCATCGCGGTGCACTAATAGATTAATAATTTAAATGCCTGCACGCATTGCAAATGACTATGCAGCATGATTAACAAGGAGTAGTTATGTCAAACCTTCCTATTATGTCAGTTTCAGGAATTCGTGGAGTTGTTGGAAAAACAATTGATGAAGATTTTGTTGCAAAAATCGCATTTATTCAGACGAAACAGGCTGGTGGTGGAAAGATTGTCATTGGCCGTGATACGCGCCCTTCCGGTGAAAGTTTCATGAAAGCAGCATGCAGAGGAATCAGGGCTGCAGGCGGTATACCGGTTACTATCGGCATAGCTCCAACCCCGACAACATGTGTTGCAGTGCCGGCGCTTGGAGCAAACGCTGGAATTATCCTTACTGCAAGCCATAATCCCGGACAATACAATGGTTATAAAATGGTACATAAAACCGGCCGCCTTTTTAAGGGCAGCGAGTGTGATTCTGTTTATAATGCATTTTTTAATAACGATTACCATCCGATGGAAATCATTAACAAATCGGCAGCTGAACCGGCAGAGACTATTGACGCTGCGGTAATTCACATTGAGAAGATCTGTCGTAACATTGATGTTGACCTTATCAGAAAAGCCGGTATCTCTATTGCAATCGATTCAATCAATGGTGCAGCAGCAGCAGTATTTCCAAAGCTGCTTGACAAGCTCTCGGTAACGTGGATAGGTGTGCACAATAAACTTGATGGCGACTTTGTACATAATCCGGAACCACGGCCGGAACACCTTGGCGATCTTGCATCCCTGCTAAAGAACAACAAAGGCCTTTGGGGCGGGTTTGTTTTTGATCCTGATGCCGACAGACTTGCCACAATGGGTGAAAACGGAGAAGAAATTTCTGAAGAGATGACACTGGTCTTTGCACTTGACAATCTGCTGAGTCGGGAAGCAACACCGGTAGCTACCAACATGTCAACGTCAATGCTCATTGACGATGTGGCAAACAAATACAAGACAAGAGTGATCCGGACAAAAATCGGCGAGGCAAATGTTGTTGAAGGTATGATGAAGAATAATTGTCTGGCTGGTGGTGAAGGCAACGGCGGAGTGATCTATCCGGTAATCAGTTGTGCCCGTGATGGTTTAGCTGGAATTGCTTTAATTCTTGAATTAATGGCAAAACAGAAGAAGCGTCTGTCGCAGCTTGCAAAAGAATGGCCCCTTTATGCTATAGTAAAAGAGAAAATTGCCTGTGAAGGTAAAAATCCGGCAGCAATAATTGACAGGCTCAATACTGTTTTCGCTGATGAAAAACGGGACAATCTTGATGGCATGAAGATTATCCGCGACTATGGATGGGTTCACCTGAGATCATCAAATACAGAGCCGGTTATCCGCTGTTATGCAGAAGCCCGGACAATGCAACAGGCAAAAGAGCTGGCCGAGATGGTTATGATTAAAGTTC
>CAYMGX010000037.1:9035-21986 GCA_964390065.1 uncultured Fibrobacter sp.
TACAAACGTTCTAATTCTTTCTTCAAAATTGAATATAACTGTTTTTCCTAAGACAGATAAGATGATATGAGGAATTAATTTATACATTATATATTGTATTTGGTAACTATTTTATGTATTTTTTGAAATACTTCATTCCTGAATAGTTGCGGCAGGTGTTCTTTACTTTTTTTGATCAGAACGTTCCGCACGAGCGGTTTGATGTATCACCTGTTAAGTAGGATTTATGTAACGGTACAGGGTTTTGTTTTTGATACTATTTATCTGCAAACAAACACCAGTATAAGGAGAAAAAATGAAAATTATCCCAAAACTCGCTGCTGTTTTTTTACTTCTTGCAGCCATGCTTTCAGCTCAGAGTCTCACAGGATCGTTTACTATTACACTGAAAGGCCCCGCAACCGGTGATCAGATCAACATCGTGAAGGCTGGTGCGCGTACAATGCTGAAAAATGAAATAATCCATTGGTTGAAAACCACTCACGAATTCAAATTTGATACAACAAACGTTCTGATAAATCTTGCGCTCGAAATTCTCACCGATTCATGTATCAATCATGGAAAAGAGGAGTCATCATTTAAAGGCCGCGAATTGTCAATTTTTTATACAGTAACTGAAGCAGCTGCCGATGATGCCTTACATGCATTCGACAGAGCATCTGAAGAGTTTGTTCGCAAGAATATCACCACTTTGCAGAGTGCTGAAAAAAACAATAACCATGCAGCGTATTTCAAATCAGCTCTGACAGCATATTGCTATTCTTATGGTCATTTTGGAGAACCGATCATCCTTGATGAGGCCACAGGAGTAACAGTTGTCGAAGAAACTCAGAAAATCGTTCAAAATCTTTTCAACCGGTTAAAAATCCAGTCATCCGACATGATCTTACAGGGGAGAATCGGAAGGGCTGTTGATCAGCCGCCAATCGTGACAGCAGTACTTGACAGTACACCTATCAATGAGTTGTGGTTCTGCGGGTATTTACAATCCGGAAAATATATCTATGCCGGCGTCACTGATGATCGGGGACAATTGACACTTAAAGATATGATGATCCCGCTTGTATCCAATGGCACTCTTTACTCGCTTACGCCTGATATCGGAAAAACGATAGGTGCACCGGTTTCCATAACACTTACCGACTTAAAAATCCAGGTCAAGGATGGTCATACACAATCATTTATGTTTAAGGTAATTCAACCGACTTATTCGCTGGACTACAAGATTTCATCCGGATCTGACCTGTCACTTCCTCCGGAATTTCTTAGCGATGCTGTTCTGAAAAAATATCTCAAAGATTCCTGTTTTGTTGTTGATACAAAGCCAAATGTTCCACCAGACTTCATGATTACCGCTGATCTTAATGTCGCCAATGCTGCAGTTGATATTACCGATGAGATGGGACTAAAAATCACCGGTACTATTACCATTAAGGGATTATCACTTGAAACTCCGAGAACTGAAGTAAAAAACATTGAATATATCAAGCGTTATGCAAAACGGACAGAGATCCCCTATGGCCTGGCGCTATGGGATATGAATATGCTCATGAAGCAAAACATGAAATCAATTCTTAGTAAAATGTAACAACGAATCAGGCAATACTGTTGTTTATCCACTGAAAACAGTCTCTTTGAATGGTCTGCTTAATTCATACCTGAAAATGGCACTCATTCTCTACTCTCAATGTATCGTCCCCTAACATAAACAGGTGTATATGACAATTTATGACATACTTGATACAAGAATCATGATTCTTGATGGTGCGCTGGGCACCATGATACAAAAGATAAAACCGGATGAATCAGACTTCCGTGGAAAACGTTTTTCAGATCACAACTGTGATCTCAAAGGCAATAACGACATTTTGTCAATTACACAACCTGAGATTATCACCGATATTCACCATCAGTATCTCAATGCAGGTGCAGATATCATTGAAACCAACACATTCAATGCCACTGCAATATCACAAGCTGATTATAATCTTTCACATCTTTCGTATGAAATCAACAATGCTTCTGCAAAACTTGCCCGGACAGCTGCAGATGAATTTACTAAAAGGAATCCATCAAAACCCCGCTTTGTTGCCGGTGTCCTTGGCCCGACAAACAAAACCCTGTCTATTTCTCCTGATGTCAACAGGCCGGAATACCGGAATGTGACATTCCCGGAAATTGCGGATGCCTATTACACTGCCGGTTCCGGACTTATTGATGGTGGTGCAGATATTTTACTTATCGAAACTGTTTTTGACACATTGAATGCGAAAGCTGCCATCTATGCTCTATTCAAGCTTTTTGATGACCGGAAAAAAAGATACCCGGTAATGATTTCGGGGACAATCACCGATCAGAGCGGTCGCACGTTAAGCGGCCAGACTCCTGCTGCTTTTTACCATTCTGTAGCACATATTTCACCGATTTCAATCGGATTCAATTGTGCACTGGGTGCCGCACAGATGCGCCCGTTCCTCACCGAACTTCATCACGAAGCAACCTGCAGAACAAGTGTTCATCCCAATGCCGGTCTTCCAAATGCTTTTGGCGGCTATGATGAAACCGCTGAACAGATGGCAACTACCATTAAAAGTTTTGCTCTTGATGGATTAATAAATATCGCAGGCGGTTGCTGCGGTACAACACCGGAACATATACAGGCACTTTCAGAGACACTTGATGGTATTGCGCCAAGAAAAGTACCTGCAAAGAAAAACCGTTCGTGCTTCAGCGGACTTCAACCTCTTATTATTGATGAAAAATCATTGTATGTAAATATTGGTGAACGGACAAATGTTGCAGGTTCCGCGAAGTTCAAAAAGCTTATTGTACAGGGTTCATTTGAGGAAGCGTTACAGATTGCACGGGATCAGGTAACTGGTGGGGCACAGATTCTTGATGTCAACATGGATGACGCAATGATTGACAGTTTGACTGCGATGACTACATTTCTCAACCACATTGGTTCTGAACCTGATATTTCAGTTATCCCCATCATGATCGATTCATCCAGGTGGGAGATTCTTGAAGCAGGGTTACAGTGTGTTCAGGGAAAATGCATAGTCAATTCAATCAGTTTAAAAGAGGGTGAAGCTGCGTTTATCGAAAAAGCTGAAACGATCAGACGTTATGGTGCGGCAATGGTTGTAATGGCCTTTGATGAAAAAGGTCAGGCTGATACCTATGAACGTAAAATCGCAATTTGTGAGCGATCTTGCAGATTGTTAATTGACAATGAAGGCATCACCCCTGACAACATTATTCTCGATCCGAATATATTTGCAATTGGTACCGGAATCGATGAACATAAAAATTATGCACTTGATTTTTTCAGAGCGACATCGTGGATAAAAGAGCATTTACCAGGTGTATTGGTTTCCGGCGGTGTCAGTAACGTTTCATTCTCCTTCCGTGGAAATTCTACCGTACGTGAAGCAATAAACGCGGCATTCCTGTATCATGCGATTAAAGCAGGTATGGATATGGGAATTGTAAATCCAACACAGCTTGCGGTCTACGATGAAATTCCTGTTGACTTAAGAGAACATGTGGAAGATGTTCTACTTAACCGTCATAGTGATGCAACTGAACGGCTGCTTGAATATGCTGAAACGGTCTCAGAAAAAGCACAGTCACAAACTACTGATAAACTTGAATGGCGTAAAGATCCGCTTGAAAAGCGGATTTCCCACTCACTTGTAAGAGGTATCACCGAATTTATTCAGGATGATGCAAAAGAGGCGCTGGATACTTATGACGATCCAGTTCAGATCATTGAAGGTCCGCTGATGAACGGGATGAATGTTGTGGGTGAACTTTTCGGATCAGGAAAAATGTTTCTTCCGCAGGTTGTCAAGAGCGCGCGTGTTATGCGTAAAGCAGTTGCCTACCTTACACCATTTATTGAATCCCGCAGGACAGCAGCCAAACTTGACACATCAAAACTAAAAATCCTGCTCGCAACGGTCAAGGGTGATGTTCATGATATCGGCAAGAACATTGTAGGGGTTGTTTTACAGTGTAACAATTATGAAGTCATTGATCTTGGTGTCATGGTACCCTGTAACGATATTCTGCAAAAAGCAAAGGAATATAATGTTGATATTATCGGATTAAGCGGGCTTATTACACCCTCACTGGAAGAAATGTCCTATGTAGCATCCGAAATGGAGCGACTGAATTTTACCATTCCCCTTTTAATAGGTGGCGCTACGACATCAAAAGCTCACACCGCCCTGAAAATCGCACCCAAATACAGTGGCCCGGTAATTTACGTCAGAGATGCATCACTTGCGGTACAGGTATGCCGTCAACTTCTCTCCTCTTCGTCAAAACAATCATTCGTTGAAAATACCAACCGTGATTATGAAGAACTGCGCACTACCTATTCTCAAAATGATACTCAAAAACTGATGCATACTCTTGAAAAAGCACGAACATTGAAATTTGTCAATACTATAGCATACAAACCATCAAAACCGAATAAATCAGGAATTGTCACATTTACAAATTGCACTATTGACAGACTGGTGCCCTATATTGACTGGACGTTCTTCTTCAAGGCCTGGGAATTAAAAGGTACGTATCCATATATTCTTGATGATGCTAACGAAGGCGAACAAGCTAAGAAGCTGTTCAATGATGCACAAGAGCTGTTACATGATTTACTTAAGAATGCGACGCTGCAAATTAAGGGCATTCTTGGAATCTTCCCGGCAAACAGTGACATTAACGATTCCATTAAAGTCTACGATTCGGAAGATAAAAACAGGGTACTTACAGAGATTCACTGTCTTCGTCAGCAGATAGTAAAACCAAACAACAAACCAAATGTATCACTTGCAGACTTTATTCTTCCTGAGTCATCAGGAATTACTGATTACCTGGGGTTCTTTGCAGTTTCTGCCGGATTTGGTGTTGACAAGCTTGTTGAACAATTTGAAAAAGAAAGTGACTCCTATAATTCCATTATGGTAAAGATTCTCGCAGACCGTCTTGCAGAGGCCTTTGCCGAAATGCTTCACGAGGTTGTACGGAAGGAACTCTGGGGATACGCAGCTGAAGAGTCAATAAGTATTCCGGAGATGCTCCACGTTAAATATAAAGGTATCCGTCCGGCCCCCGGTTATCCGGCCTGCCCTGATCACTCAGAAAAGAAACAGATCTTTGATCTGCTTGGTGTCGAAAAATCGATTGGCATAACATTGACAGAATCACACATGATGCAGCCAGCAGCATCAGTTTGCGGGTACTATTTTGCAAACCCTGAATCACACTACTTTTCATTAGGAAAGATCGGTGATGACCAGATTGCAGATTTTGCAAAAAGAAAAGGAATCAGTAGTGATAATGCAAGAAAAAGAACCGGTATGTTTGTTTGACCCGGACTTCTGTAATCACATGCTCCGGATACAATACATTACAACAAACCAACAGATACACCTGTAAAGAATCAGCCACTGCGTTTATTCCTGCAGTGGCAATAAATCTCAGGGGTATTAGATCAACCCCAAACAGTTATTTCCGTAAACAGACCGGCAGATTACCCTGCAACCTGTGGTACATAACACATTTACAACAGGCACCATGACGTTCACAACCGGTATCTGGACAGGGACAATTCCTTCTGTTTTCATCAAGCTGACAATTTTTCTCACTCATATAGGTTCCTTAACATTAGTTGTTAGTTTTGCAATACGTTGTCTAAAACAACTATCTTAACCTTATCAAATTTTATGTACGCGTTCATTGGTGCAATCCACAACCGTTTTTCTGTTTCGTCATTTTGTATAACCCTTACCGGGATTTCGCAGTAACCGGCTGGTTAGATAGAGACTGATTGTATTATTTTTTCGCCATGATACAATTTCTGTGTACGCCAGCAAATACCTGCACCGGAAATGAACATTGCCCCGATCAGATAATAAATTGACATCGTAATAAATTGTGCAAGCGTCAGATATACACTGACAAATAAACCTAAAACAAACATGTTAACAAAATGAAGTAATCTCTGATTAGTAAGTTTTATTGAAAAGTAGGCACTTGCAGCTACGTTTAAAAATGTTGATGACGTATAAAGTAAAAATGATTCAATACCAGTTGATGGCATTGAATTATAAAAAATATATTTATCAAGTAATAGTGAAAGTATGATACAAACTGTTCCGAATAGTACGCTCATGGTAATTATAAAAAACATTTTTCCGTAAAGCACTGCGTTTCTTGACAATCCGGATGTAATCAGAATTTCCAGTGAGCCATTAGTCCGTTCAGAAACAAATATTGAATTTGAAAAGTTTGCAGTTATGACAATGGAAAAAAACACAAGCCATAAAGGTCCACTATCAAATGAGTCTGATGATCTTGTTGCAAGAAGCGCGCTCCATACTATGACAATAACACTATACAGAATAAACATTCCACGGTCTGATCCCGCAAAACACTGCAATTCCTTTGCAAAAACGATTTTGAATCCACCCATATATATCGATTACCGGATTTATTGTTTTTAATTCTGTTTTGTATATATCGAACGTATTGTATCACTGAACCCGGTAGTTTCCGGCCTGATTTCGAAGACCGGATATTGACACCTGACCATTTTTTCAACTACCGCCGGGATTATCTTCTGAGAATTATTTACCAGAAAATCCCATTTCCCATTACTGCTGTTTATATTTGTACAGCCGCATTCTGAAAGTAACGGTAAACAATCACAAATGGCTGATGTAAAAAGAAGCCACCGTACTTGCCCGTTATTGCCGCATTGTAAATCATTAAGTATCCCGCTACTGAGATTCCCTACTCTGTCACACAGGTCATCAATAGTATCAAGCTGATGTGAACTGATTATCAATGCCGCTCCGCGTTCTTTGGCATTCTTAACCATCATTCTGAAGTGTGCATATGCTGTCATGTCAAGCGCTACAGCCGGTTCATCAAGCAGAAGTACATCAGGCCATCCAAGAAAAGCTCTGCACAGGGAGCACTGAACCCGTTGTCCCCGTGAAAGATGCTTCACCTTTTTATCGGCAGAAGCAATAACCGTATTACTCCAGAATTGAGTAATATACTTCTCTGTTTCAGACCAGGTAAGCTTCTTTGCTGCAGAGAATATTTTCAGATTCTCTTTAATTGTCAAATTTCCCCAAAAACCATCATGATCAAGTACCACACCAAGCCGCGTATAGAAATCTGCCTTATGATTCCATGGATTAAAACCATTAATGGTTATAGTTCCTGAATCCGGTTTCAAAATGCCCAGCATCAGCCGTACCAGTGTTGTTTTGCCTGCGCCATTAAGCCCGACCAGCCCATAAGCGACTGATTTATCAACTTGAAGTGATACACCATTTAATACGGTATGGTTTCCAAACGTTTTTTTAACTTCAGTCAGTAGTATTGTATCAGGCATACTATAGAAAATGACTTATGCACATTTTTTTTACAATCATGATTTTTCAATTAAATGTTCAGGTGTCCGAATCTATTTTTTATCCAAACAACAGGAGTATTAATGAAGATTATTGTTGCAAAAACTGCTGGTTTCTGTATGGGTGTAAAACGGGCTGTTGACCTTGCCCTTGAACATTCAGGCAGAGAATCTCATGGGATTCAGACACTGGGGCCGCTTATTCATAATAAACAGACGCTTGAAGTCCTTAAACAGCGTGGTGTAACAACACTTGATGAAAACAAACCCATAACCGGGAAAGCTACTTTACTCGTAAGAGCACATGGCATACCTCCTGAAATACAGAAGAAATACAGTACTCAGGGGCATACAATCATTGATGGAACTTGTCCAAAAGTAAAGACTGTACACAAAGTAATTGAACGATTCAGAGAACAGGGTTTCTCAATAATCATTACCGGCGATGAAGGACATGCGGAAGTTATCGGACTTATGGGCTATGCAGGGGAAAACGGGTACCTTGTCCAGAACACTGATGATATCGCCAAATTACCGGATCTTGACAAAGTGTGTCTGGTCTCCCAGACAACGTTTGACCGGGTTCTCTTTGACACCATCGCCGATGCCGTGCGGAGAAGGTTTACATCAAGCGAAGTTGTTATTAAGAAAACGATCTGTGCAGCCACTGATCAGCGTCAGGCGGAAACAGAAGAACTGGCAAAACATGTTGATGCACTTATTGTTGTGGGAGGAAAGAACAGCGCTAATACTCAAAGGCTTGCTAAAATCGGAACTGATTGCGGTAAAATTACACAACACGTCGAAACTGAGGATGAAATCGATTGGGATTTAATCTCACAATGTAAAACGATAGGTATCACAGCAGGCGCATCAACGCCAACCTGGATGATAAAACGGGTACATGATTATATTCAGTTCATGTCACAAACCCGCAGACGAAGCATTAAGAATGTACTGCTCTACATACTTGACATTTTCGCAAACATGAACATATTTGTTTCCCTTGGTGCTGTTGCTGTATATTATGCATCGTGCTATCTTCAGGGATTTGATTTTAACCTGATCGGTGGACTAATCGCTTTTACCTATTTTCTCACAATGTATCTCTGGAACAGTCTCGCAAGCATCGAAAAAACGCAGCATCATGGAATTAGCCGGTATCATTTTTATCATGCCCATAAGCGAATATTTTACATTATCGTTACTTTTGTAATTTTACTCACGCTGGGATTCTGTGCATTCTATTCGTTAAGCCTCTTCTATCTTATGCTGTTTGCAACGCTTGCAGGCCTGGCTTACCACATGTCAATTCTCCCTTCGTTTTTACAACATATACTTCCTTATAAAACACTTAAAGATATCCCGACATCACGTGAACTTTTCATTGCTCTTGCATGGTGTACTGTTCTTACGTTCATGCCCCGCGTACTCGCACATACTTTTACCATTGACATTTTGAGCATTGCCCTTTTTGCGTGGATTTTTATCATTGCTTATTTGCGGTCGCTTATTTTTGATCTCCGCGATATTGAGGGCGACCGGATTATGGGACGTGAAACACTTATAACCATCATTGGCGAGAAACGTGCCCGGAAAGTCATGCTTCTGATGATCTGGATCTGCCTTGCAGCATTACTCATTGTGCCATCAGTGCTTGGTCTTAGTGTTTACAAAAGTACAAAAGCGATACAGTTCTTTTTCCAGATACCGGTACTCTTCTATACATTTGTCTTTATACGATGGAACTCAAATATTGGTCAGAATCGTAACACACTGTTTATAATGCTGACTGACGGGATATTTTATCTGATGGCACTTGGTGCAGTGACGGCTGATTTTTTCCTCAGGTAAGTGCAGCAATAATTATTTCGTAAATGGTAAACGTGTAAACTGCCTGATGCATATTTTTGTATTCAGGTTTGCATACCCGAACCGGATACAACCCTGACAAAAACATCCTCAAGCGACTCACCATCCCTGACAAGATTTTCTATTGTATCCTTTACAACAATAGAACCTTTGTTCATAATCGCTGCAGATGAGCAGATACGTTCTACTTCGGAAAGGATGTGAGAATTCAGAAGAATTGTAACCTTATCAACTTTCAGACGTTCAAGAATCAAACGGAACTCCCGCATGCCAATCGGATCAAGCCCATTTGTTGGTTCATCAAGAATAAGCAGTTTTGGTGCATTAAGCAGCGATGCTGCAAGCCCGATGCGCTGAAACATTCCCTTTGAGTAGTTCGCAGTTCTTTCACTTGCGCGCTCTTTCATACCAGTGATCTCAAGTACATTGTCAATCGCTTTATCTGCTTCCATCCTGGTCATCTGAAACAGTTCTGCATTTCTTTTCAGGAACTCCCGGCCGCTTAAAAACGGCGGGATTCTTAAATTTTCCGGAAGATAGCCAATACCCCTGCGGGATTCAATATCTGAGCAGGATATACCGTTGATACTTGCAGTACCGGCATCCTGTTTTGTAAACCCAAGCAAAATACGGATAATTGATGTCTTACCGGCACCGTTAGGTCCAAGCAGCGCAAACGACTCACCACTCGCAATGTCAAGAGATACATTGTTAAGTGCTACGACTTTTCCAAATTTTTTTACAATCGATTTTAAAGAGATAATACTCATCATAATTCCGTTTCTTCTCCCGAAAACATCTTTGAGAGGTTTTACAGTCCGTTTATCAGGTTATTCATACAGAAAAATACAGTTATTCAGCACTACCTGATCCAATCATAACTTCGACAGCCTTATTCAATAACCGGCTCACAATTGCATCTTGTCAAAATTCAAGACTGTATACCTGCCATACAGGTAATTTTCTTTACCAGGCTTATACAATTAAATCTTCCATCGAATTAATAAACCAAGTCGGTTTCTTTTTAAGTGAAGCCGGATCGTTGATACTCCAATTCACAAATGCAGTGTCAATTCCAGCTCCGGCCCCACACTCTATATCAAAGGTCGCATCACCAACGAACAATGTTTCAGATTTCAATGCGTTCAATTCTTCAAGGGCTTTTATCGCAGGTTCAGAATGCGGTTTGTGAAACTTAGTTGACTCAGGAGAAATGATTACATCAAAATAGTCATAGATTCCAGTATCCCGAAGATAGACATCAAGTGAATTTCTGAACCGTGATGTAACAATCGCAAGTTTTTTGCTCTTACCCTTTAGTTTGTCAAGTGTATCCGAAACACCCGGGAACAGTTTAAGATACTGACCGTAAACTGACATCTGATAATCCATGTGAATTGTTCGATACCTGTCATATTCCGCATCGTCAAGTATACCGAAATAAACAGCCATCTGATCACGTAATGTCAATCCGATATGTTTAAGTGCCGTTTCCCGACCAATCGGTCCATGTCCGGTAACTTTAGCTGTGTTCTCAAAACACTGCCAGATCAACTCTGTAGTTTCAAGCAGCGTACCGTCTGCATCAAAGAAATAGTACATATAATCACGCATGTTCCCACCCGATAACCCTTCCTGCAAAAGTACCGTTACTACTTGTTGCCAATTATGAAATGACGCATTTTCTCTGCATATTTTTCAGGAGCCGGAACAATCTGATGCGTCTCGCTATCCATAAATGCGATACCACTTGTTCCACGCAACAGCAGTTCCTTTCCTCTCCGGATCTTATATCCCAACACAAGCCTGAACTCATCCATTGACGTTATAAAAACACTGACAACTAATTTATCAAGAAGTTGAGCAGTTTTTTTAAATCGAAGATCAAGACTGAATAGAACGATGCTCATGCTCCCGGGATGAAGATCGAATCCAAGATCCGTAAGAAAATGCACCCGTGCCCGTTCAAGATATGCTACAAATTTCGTGTGATGCACAATTTTGTAGGAATCTACATCCTCGAACTCCACAGTAACCGGAAATTCATACTCTTTTTTTGAATAATCTATCATTGTAGTGCCAGAAAATAGAAATAAATAACAGTAATTACACACCCGGCATTTTTTAACTACTACAAAATAATCTATTACCTGATTAAAATCATGCTTAATATACGATCACGACAGAACAAGTTTTAAATTTCCTTTCCTTGAAACAAAACGTATTTTACAGGTATAATTGAAATAAAATCGGGATTCAATCCTGAATCTACATAGCTTTTATCAAGGACTTTACAAAATGATCGCCATTGTCGATTATGAGGCCGGGAACCTTACCTCTGTAAAGCGTGCGCTGGATTATCTGGGGCTTGAAAATATCATAACCCCTGATCCGTCAGTGATTACCGGCGCAAAGCGGGTGATCTTTCCAGGTGTCGGACACGCAGCATCAGCCATGAAGACACTGCTTGAACGTAAACTTGACAAAGCACTGCATGATGCATTTGCAAAGGGAATTCCCATACTTGGCATCTGCCTGGGCACCCAGATCATCCTTTCCAGATCAGAGGAGGGTGATACACAATGCCTGGGTCTTCTTGACGGGTTTTGTCCAAAGTTCAAACTGAGTAATCCACTTCTGAAGATACCTCATATAGGATGGAACTCTGTATATTTTCGTAAAGAACATCCTGTACTTGATGGAATTATACAAAATGATGAGTTTTATTTTGTACACTCTTACTACCCTGTACCATCCGACACTGATTGTATTATCGCGACATCAGAATACGAGATCGAATTTCCCGTTATTCTTGGAAAAGACAATCTGATCGCGACACAGTTTCACCCTGAAAAAAGCGGTCCATCCGGTCTACGCCTTCTTTCAAATTTCTCGAAATGGAATGGAAAATAAATGCTGAGCAAGAGAATTATTTCATGCCTTGATGTACGGGACGGGAAACTTGCAAAAAGTGTAAAGTTTGTCAATACTGTCGACATTGGTGATCCTGTAGCAACTGCAAAGAAGTATTACGATGAGGGTATTGACGAGCTTGTCTTCTATGATATCACTGCGTCAAGTGACAATCGCAATATCATGATTGATGTTGTCAGCCGTGTTGCTGCAACAATTTTCATCCCGTTTTCTGTTGGAGGCGGCCTTCGAACTGTCCGTGATTGCACAAAAGTACGCATGGCGGGAGCAGAAAAAATAAATGTCAACACCGCTGCAGTTGCAAATCCATCACTAATTTCTGAGGCATCACTTGCACTCGGGGCCCAGGCTGTTGTTTTGTCAATGGATGTTCTTAAAACCGGTGTAACAGAGAAGATTCCATCCGGCTACGAAATTGTCACCCATGGCGGAAGAAACAGAACTGGTCTTGACGCAATCGAATGGGCAAAAACAGGAGAACGACTTGGTGCCGGCGAACTCGTCGTCAACTCAATTGACGCAGATGGCACGAAAGAAGGATACGAAATCAATCTGACACGAATGATCACCCAGGCTGTAACAATTCCTGTAATTGCAAGCGGTGGCGGCGGTAAACCTGAACACCTCTACGATGTACTCACTGAAGGCCATGCTGACGCTGCACTTATTGCATCAATGCTTCACTATGGCGAGTATACAATACGGGAAAT
>CAYMGX010000037.1:22086-34015 GCA_964390065.1 uncultured Fibrobacter sp.
ACGCTGCACTTATTGCATCAATGCTTCACTATGGCGAGTATACAATACGGGAAATCAAGGAATATCTTCATAATAGAGGAATAAAAATCCGTAGAACATAATTAGTGTCTCATGGGTCCCGGGAAATTTTTTATTTCTTTTTTATGGCACACAATTCAGGGCGAATAATAATTCGCCCCTGCTTACTACTCTTCTACAACTTTCTTTTTGCGGCCGGGCTTTTTCTTTGCAGGTTTCGGTTCATACTCTTCATCTTCTTCAATTTTGGAAGCCGCTTTTTTACGGACGATTTTCTTTACAGGTGCATCAGCATCCGGTGCTGCCTCAGTAAGTGATGCATCAGGATTTGCCACTGATGGCGCTGCTGATGGAACTACGCCCGGATTTTTCATGATACGCTGTAAGAGCTGAGGACGGAGTTCACCATACATCTCTTTATATTTCAGTTCAGTCATGACCGCATCGGAGATATAGGTTCTTACCTGTTTCTCGTCTCCAAGTTCAATCAGATACTGACATGCAAGAAAGCTGATTTCAGGTGCAGGATCCATCACCATCAAGAATAAACCGGCTTTATTTCCTGCGCTGTTAAGGTCTTCCACTGCGTGACGTCTGTCAACAAGTTTTTCTGTAAATTTGTGGGCAGTATAAAGCTGTTTTGTTTTGGCATCCATTTCAATCGCCGCCAGTACATACTGTTCAAGAGAACGGAGCCATTTACTCTTCATCTGAATAATTACCGGATTAAGTCCGCTAAGATACAACGGGTCTTTATTTCTGAAAAGAGCAAGTTTAAGTGCGACAAGTGCAAGATTGAGATTTCCGGAACCGATACACGCAAGCGCATGTGCCCGAAGCGCATCAATAGTCTCAAAAAGAGGACGACGAACAAGCGACGCAGCCTGGTAGACCATCAATTTCAGAACATCGTCAGGTGTATAAACTTTAAATGAATTCGCAGTAATTACATAGTCTTTAGGTTTCTTACTTACCTCAGGAGGTGTAAAACCATCAAAGAAACTTTCATTGTATCCGCAAGCCTTAAGGAAATTAAAATAGCCATGACACTTATCAATATCGTATGTTGCTGTACCTTTGCAAATAATAAGAAGCAGTTCAGGGTTTGCTGGATCCCAAACGAGCCCATTCTCTGCAAACTCAACAGCACTTTCAAATTTTCCTGTTGCAAGAAACAGCTCTGCGATCATTTTTGATAGACTGATAACAGTCAACGGGTCCCATACCGGTGTTGAAAGCATAATCTCAATCAGAATATCCTGTGCTTTGTCTGTATTACCTGCTTTAATCAGAGACGGTATGATATCAAAATCTCTTCGTTTGCAGCGCACCCCATGAGCGTCAAGTGCAGCGCTAATTGATATATCATTACTACTAAACTTTTTCCAAAGCTGTTCAAACATAGAATTCATTCGTATTCCTCTTTCATTTCTTTATTAACCATTGAAAATAATTAGGAAATTGTACTAATGCCAGAAGTTATGTAAAATGAGCATTTTTTTTTAATAAAACCCGAGTTTCCTGAGTATTTTATACGGATTTCAGGAAAATCGCCTTAATTACGAATTCCAACAGACAACGCTGTTAATACTTAACAAAATAGGAGTATGATATTTGTAGAGATATAATTCTAAATTCCGCGGTTGAGCGTGAGTGATATGCACAAGATAGTGTACAGATTGTTTTACAAAAAGCGCAGACATACCCGGTGAAGTATGGTGAGCATTTTTGTAAAGCAAGATGGGATAATAGCTTGCACACAGCACCCCGATCCAACTGCGAATATAAGGATAATACTTATCAGTCTAATCCCACCTGAATTTTGACACAACAATATTTACAATAAGACAAAACAAAATATTGACCATACACAAAAGGCAGGAGATATCACTGACGCAATCCCCTGCCTGTCATTTTAATCAATTGTTGAAAGATCACTCTGGAATCTGCCTGACAGGCCGGTAATCAGCCTCCGGGCAACCGATTCAACTATCTATTTGTTATATTCTGACAAAACTTCCTTGTTAAGCACCTGCAATTCAACTCTGCGATTAACTTTACGCCCTTCAGCATAAGAATTATTTGCCTTTGGCCGACTTGATCCGTAGCCTCTTGCTGCAATACGGCTGGATAATTCCGGAGACGACTGAATAAGGAAATACTTCACCGCTTCTGCGCGAGCCTGACTTAAGGACATATTTTTTGACATACTGCCGACATTATCAGTATGGCCGCTAACCTCAATAAGTAATTTAGGATACTTCAGAAGCATTTTGCTTATAATCATCAAATATGGTTCTGAGTTGATTGAGATGTCTGATTTCCCTGATTCGAAATAAACTGCATCAAGAAGCAGTAACCCTGTTGATAAAAGCTGTTTTTCTGCATCAGTGCGTTTAGACTTTTCCTCCTCAAGCTTTTTTGTTGCTTCAATAAGCTGTATTGAATCTGCTTTAGCTTTCGAAGCTATGCTGTCTGCACGCAAACGTTCCTGCTCTCTCTGTTGAACAAGTTGCAATGAATCTGCTTTAGCTTTCGAAGCAATACTGTCTGCTTTAGCCTGAAGTTCAAGATTTTTATTCTCTGCAAACTCCCGCTGTTTACGTTCATTTTGTCTGTCAAGACTGTCTTTTACGTGACGTTCATGAGCAATTTTGCGTTTTGTTGCAAGCATGTCGAAGGATGCACTGATTCCGGCAAAAAACCTGAACGGTTCCAGTGCCCTGTCAGTATCACGATCTTTTGAAAGTGCTATGTTTCCTCCAATTGCAAAGTCCATATTTACCGGTGTGTGAAACTGTAACAGTGGTGTGATCATCAAAGGATCTTTGGTAAAATCCGCATCCGACAATGATGTACGCGAATTAACCTCAAGACCGATTGTAATTGCTTTATGAGGATCAAATTGAAGTCCCATACCAAGTAAAAGGAGATGATCTTTTTCATCCTGAAGTGTCACCACGCTTCCTTCATTTAAATGCAGTTTGACACACATACCCTCATCACCAAACCTGATCGTCTGCATTACAATTGCTTCAAAATCATATCCTGTTCTGGTTTCGAAATAGTTGTATCCATCCGAGCGGTTATCATTAATCTGATTCGCGGAAGTTCCCCCAAGAATACTCACCCGTGCACCAAGGAAAAACGGAAGATCTTCGGGAAGCGGCAGACGTCCCTGAATACCTCCCCGAAAAGTACCTATTCCCCCATTATCCTTATCGCGGGAATAGCCACTGATTCCATAACCTGACAAAGCAAGGTAAATATCGAAATAGGAACTGACACCAAAACCAGAGCTTAGTGTTCCTGTAATAACATCCGCACCTTCGTTAGGTGCATGAGTAAAGCTTTTCTTCTGCATATACCAGGCAGATGAAAGTGTAAAACTCAAACGGCCCTCTCCAAGAACCTCTGCAGAATAAATAGAATTCAAACCACGGGTGGAAAGCGGATTCTGTGATGGTGTAAAAATAGACGCATAAGAACCTGATTCCTGTGCTATCGATAGAAAACAAGCTGCTGATGCAATTATTGACACAATAGTTTTCTTAATCATCCACGACCTCCATCGCAGGTTTAGTATCGTTATGTAAGATTTAATTCTGACAAGAAATCTGACTGCCTGTTTATGCAGATGTACCGTATGCAACGGACAGATATCATATGAACATTACGCATTGCAAATATCTGTTTTGTAATAACCGATATTCAGAGTAATCTGACGAAGTAAACCGTGAGCCGGTAACCGTTTATTAAAGATAAGTCATACCGGAAAGTTTTTACTGAGCATATATTTTAACATATATATAGAATATATACTCTTCATTTCCGACAAACGCTACTTTTTTATTAAAAAAGATAGTTTTTTTGGAGTAAATTTGTATACAAACAAAATTACAAGAAGAAATCGGGTTATTTACCTGATGAACATCTGATTATCAGGAGTCAAATGATACAGGTTATCAGAATAACACATGCTGTACATCAGCAATTTTAGCACAGGAAATCAAGGTAAGACCATAGTCGTTTGAATACCAATCAGCACTTTCGGACGGTTTTGGTACAATACATTCGCGAAACCCCAGGTGAGCAAGCTCTTTCAGACGGTTCTTCATGTTGACAACAGGCCTGATCTCTCCGCCAAGCCCGATCTCACCAACACATCCAAGATCCCGGCGTAATGGTTTATTCCTGAATGATGATAATACTGCTGATGCAATCCCCAGGTCAATGGATGGTTCTGATACTGTCAATCCACCGGCAATATTGAAGAATACATCATGATCACCAAGCAGAATTCCCCCATGACGTTCCAGTACGGCAAGCAGCAACGCAAGTTTCTTAGGATTGACACCTGATGCAACACGCTGAGGAAGTCCAAAATGCGAACGATTTACAAGCGATTGCAATTCAACAACGATGATCCTGCTGCCCTCAAGTATCGGTGCAACAGCAGTACCAATCTGTGGCTCATGACGATTAATGAGAAAAAATTCGGATGCATTGGTTACCTCATGAAGCCCGCTGTCGGCCATTGACAGTAGTGCCATCTCACCTGCCGGACCAAAACGGTTCTTCACTGTACGCAGAATCCGGTACTGGTTTGATGAATCTCCCTCAAAGTAAAGTACTGTGTCAACCATATGTTCAAGCACTCGCGGACCTGCGATAGATCCATCCTTGGTAACGTGACCAATCAGAAAAAAGACCGTTCCTGTGGTTTTTGCATGACGTAACAGCATAGCGCTGCTTTCACGTATCTGCGAAACGCTTCCCGGAGCACTATCAATTGTCTCTGTAAATACCGTCTGGATTGAATCGATAATAACGATACCCGGCTTATCATTTGTTAAAACCGTCAGAATCGATTCAATTGACGTTTCAGTAAGAATTCCAACCGTTGATGAAATCACCTGCAAGCGTTCAGCCCGCATCGAAACCTGCTCAGCAGATTCCTCACCGGTAACATACAACACTGACTGTTTAAGTGCAGAAAATTTTGCTGCAAGCTGAAGCAGGATGGTTGATTTACCGATACCAGGATCTCCGCCCAGTAAAATAAATGCCCCGCGAACAAGGCCTCCACCAAGCACCCGGTCTATCTCTGTAAAGCCGCTCTTTGTGCGTGGCATTGTTTCAGATTTACATGATGATAGCAACTGAGGTACAGGAGGTGCAGCTAAACTCCTGTTTTGCCCTGTCCAGGACTTTGACGTTCCGGAAATCTTTATTTCTGTAATTGAATCCCAGGTACCGCATTTGTCACATTTACCATGCCACTTTGCATAATCCTGACCACAGTTGTTGCAGACATAAGCAGTTTTAACTTTTTTATTCATTATCTTTTACAGGCATTTTAAATTTTCGTTCTGCGACCTGAGTTTTGAGACGATTAAGATCCACTGTTCCGGCATAAGCATCCTCGTCCTCAACAGCATAATGCATCTTGCGCTGCCCTTTGATAAACTGCTGAATGTAAGGATTATGTGTTTTTCGGATCTCCGCCGGGGTACCATCAAAAATAATCTTACCCTCATGAATCATTGCGATTTTGTCAGCAATTTTGTAGGCACTTCCAATATCGTGTGTCACCACAATTGATGTCATCCCAAGCCGTTCACGTAAACTTAGAATGAGGTCATTAATCTTGTCGGTCATGATCGGGTCAAGAGCCGATGTGGGTTCATCATAGAGCATTATTTCCGGTTTCATGACAAGCGCACGTGCGAGTCCAACCCTGCTTCGCATACCGCCACTCAGCTCTGCAGGCATCTTGTTTTTAAATATTTCTTTCAATCCAACCATTTCGAGTGATTCACCAATCAGCTTGTTAATCTCCCCTTCGGTCATCGTCGTATGCTCACGAAGCGGGAATGCAAGATTTTCCCCGACACTCATTGAATCGAAAAGTGCAGCTCCCTGAAAAAGAATTCCAAACCGTTTTCTGGTTTTGTTAAATTTAACTGCGGTAATTGACGGCGAAGAAATTACCTCATTATCAAGAAGAATCCTTCCGCCATCTGGAAATATCAGTCCGATTATATGCTTGAACAGAACAGTTTTTCCGCTTCCGGACTGCCCGATAATGCAGGTAATCTGTCCCTTTTGAATCTCAAGATTGATATCATCAAGAACAGTCTGCGAACCGAAGTGCTTTTTAAGATGCTCAATTTTCAGCATAGTGTGTCCGTTTTACAAAACAAGAACCGCCATAACAAAATCAAAAATCAGTATCAGTACTGCTGAAACCACAACCGCTTTTGTGGTCGCTTCACCAACCCCTTCAGCTCCGCTGCGCGCTTCGAAACCAAAATGCGCACCGGTAATTGCTATAATAATTCCAAATACCGATGTTTTTAACACACCGATAAAAAGATCCTTTGCCTGAAAAAAAAGCTGAAAACCGCTGGTGAGTGTCTGCATGGTGATATCAACAGTCAGATAAGCATTGACAATTGATCCCGTAAACGCCATCAGTTCACCCCAGATTGTCAGCACCGGGAGCATCACAATGCATGCAGCTGTTTTAGGAACAATAAGGTATCGTATTGCGTCCAGATTCAGCACCTGCATCGCATCAAGCTGCTCCGACGTTTTCATGGAACCTATTTCTGCGGCAATACCGGTTGCAACACGCCCGGCAACAACCATGCTGGTTACTACTGGTCCCAGCTCAATGGTTATTCCTTTACATACAATAACTCCGAGATAGCGCATTGGAATGAACCCGCTCATCTGGTACATTCCCTGAATAACGATTTCAGACCCGAGAAAAAGTCCGATAACAGTTACAAGCGGCAGTGACTCGATTCCAAGTGTATACATATGAGAAACGGTCAGATCCGGATTTTTGAACAGTAGCGGCATCCGGGCAAAAGTCTGAACCAAAAGATGATAATACCGATAGACACTCCTGAGAAAATCACCCGATAATCGTCCACTTGTGCAGGCGATCTCTCCAATGGTGGCAATTCCCCTGAGTACAAAATTCAAAAGCCGCTATTCTCCTCAACCCGTTCAGACAGATTCTCGTAACGGGCAAAATCTCTTACAAATGCAACATGAGCAGTACCGATCGGACCATTACGCTGTTTTCCGATGATAATCTCACCACGCCCCCTGATACTTTCATCATCCTTATTATACACTTCATCACGGTAAACGAACAAGACAATATCTGCGTCCTGCTCAATAGCTCCGGATTCCCGGAGGTCACTAAGCTGCGGACGGTGGTCAGTACGGGTTTCAACTGCACGGGAAAGCTGGGAAAGAGCAATAATCGGAATATCGAGCTCTTTGGCAACACCCTTCAGCGCACGGGATATCTGGGAAATTTCCTGCTGACGACTCTCAATGTGTCCAGTCGATCCCATAAGCTGTAAATAATCAATAATGATAAGATTGAGACCATGCTGCGCCTTGAGACGACGGGCCTTCGCACGAAGCTCGAGTACCGAAATTGATGGCGTATCGTCAATGTAGATAGGTGCCTCGGAGAGCGGTCCTGCCGCAAAACTCAGTTTTGGAAGATCACGCTTTGGCAGTGTTCCGCTTCGAAGCTGATGCATATTAACGCGCGCTTCGGAACAGAGCATACGCTGAACAAGCTGTGCCTTTGACATTTCAAGAGAGAAAATTGCCGTGGCATTCTTGTGATGCACCGCAGTGTTAAGTGCAAGTGAAAGTGCAAATGCCGTCTTACCCATCGCCGGACGTCCCGCAAGAATGACAAGATCTCCCTTGCCAAGACCGGTTGTCATATCATCAAGTTCCTTAAAACCGGTCTGAACCCCTTTAAAACTTCCCTTCGAGTACCCTTCAATTTCAACAAATGTATGCGGCAGCAGATCGCGTACCGATTCAAACTTGTTCTTGATACGTGCTTCAGAGATACCAAAAATCTTCGCTTCCGCTCCGTCAAGCACCGCCTGAGGATCTTTTTCCGGATCGAAACAGTCGGTTGTAATCTGCGCAGCAACCGAGATCATCTGACGCAGCGTTGCTTTTTCGATCAGAATCCCGGCATAATATTCAATATTTCCGGATGTTGCAATACACTCGGAAAGTTCTACAAGATACATCTCATTACCGATTGATTCAAGCCATTCTTTCTTTTTAAGAATATCTGCAATCGTAATGATATCGATAGGGATGCTCTTTTCAAACATCTCTTTCATGCATAAGAAAATACGCTGATTAGCCGTTGCATAAAAACAGTTCTCATCAAGCAGTTCCATTGCGTTAACTGCCGCCTGACCATCAATAAGCATTGATCCAAGCACTGTTTTCTCTACGTCAAGTGCCTGCGGCGGTACACGGTCAGTTACCAGAATCTGCGGTTTTTTTTCAGCCCATGGTGGACGCCGTTCATAATTTTGCTGATTCATAAACACCCAGATCGGTCAATAATTTCTGAAATTTCTGCAGATCCTCCCAGGCCGGACGTTTATACTCCGGATTCCTGAGCAGCGCTGCAGGATGATATAGTACCATTGACGGAATGTTATTATAGAGATGTGTTTTTCCCCGCATGACACCAATACTCTCCGTCGTTGACAGGAGCGAATGAGCAGCTATCCGCCCAAGCAGCAGTATCGCTTTGGGTTTGATGATATCAATCTGCTTTTTTATGATCGGTAGACAGGTAATAATTTCTGAACTTTCGGGATTGCGGTTTTCAGGTGGTCTGCATTTAAGTATGTTTGCAATAAAAACATTCTTCTTTCTATCAAGACCTATTGCCGCAAGCATACTGTTTAAAAGCTGTCCTGCAGCTCCGACAAACGGTAATCCCTGGTCATCTTCTTCAGCACCAGGAGCCTCCCCGATAACCATCACAGGACCAGCCGCACACCCCTCACCGAACACATATGTTTTTCTTGTTTTAGCAAGAGCGCACTTCGTGCACCCCTCATAGTAAAGAACACGCAATGCAGCACGTTTCTGATCAAAGGTCACTGATGGTTCCGGATTACGATTATCCGGTGATACACCTTGCGCAGCAGGTGCCTTACCTCTCGGTTTAACCGGTACTTCGAGCTGATCAATAGTCTTTAAGCCGCTTAACCGCGATGCAATCGTCTGGTTTTCTTTTGTTACTGTCGAAACGGGCGGCTTTGCAGTATGTGAATGAGCTGACGTTTTTTCCTGATATGATGGTGCTGATGTACCCGCAGTTTTTCCGGGTAATGCAATCCTACTTATATTGTTGTCAGATCCAAAGAGAATATCAAGCGCAGATTTTGAATTGAAAATAAAATCAGGCATCGACAGATCGCGCTGCTGACGGAAATATGCACGAAGTACTCTTTTATCAAACATGATTACCTGCCCGGCTGTGATACAACGCACTCCAGCACTGCCTGAGCAGCAACTGATTTATCCGTACAGTCAATGGCTTTACGAAAACCGTTTCTATCAAGGATAACAATACTTGTTGAATCGAGCCCCAGTGCCTTGTCTGCACGATTGAACACAATAAAGTCACACCCTTTTTTTTCCATTTTTTTAAGCGCCACCGTTTCGTCATTACTGCTTTCAAGGGCAAAACCGACAAGTATACGTTTGCCTTTAATAACACCGAGACTTGCAGCAATATCAGGATTGGGGCAAAGCTCCAGGGTGATAGATCCCGACTCATTACGTTTAATCTTTGATTCGCTATAATTAACAACCCTATAATCACTTACCGCTGCGGCCATGATACAGACATCTGCGTTTGCAAACTCCTCATGCAGTACATCGTGCATCTGCTGCGCAGTAGTAACATTGCGCACACATACCGACGATGGGAATACTGCGTTTGATGGCCCGCTGACAACAGTGACCTCTGCACCTTTGATAAGCGCTTCACGAGCAAGTGCAACACCCATTTTCCCGCTTGACTTATTAGTAAGAACACGTACAGGATCGATCGGCTCTTCGGTAGGTCCTGATGAAATAAGAATGCGTTTACCTTTAAGAGTTTCATCCGATTTACTTGATGCAAGTACGTATGAAACGATCTCTTCGGGTTCAAGCATACGCCCGGCTCCGGTGACATCACATGCAAGTTTACCGAAACCAACAGGAAGTACGGTAATACCGCGTCTTTTTAACGTGCTGATATTTTCCTGCGTCGCCTTGCTTTCCCACATAACAGTGTTCATGGCAGGTGCAACAATTATCTGTGATTCCTTAAAAGAAAGCGCCAGTGTCGTAAGAAGATTATCAGCAATACCGTGGGCAATTTTTGCAATGGTATTTGCGGTTGCCGGACAAACAAGGAGCTTCTGTCCCCACTCTGCAAGACGGATGTGGTCCATGTCGTAGTTGACAATACCGTCACGATAAACCTGATTTGCGGAAACTGTACGAAGTGCATCCTCACCTACAAGAGGAGACGCTGATGGTGTTAAAACGATTTTTGTTTCAACACCATTAACTTTAAACAACCGGATAAGCTGCGGTACTTTATAGGCGGCAATACCACCGGAAATACCAATGACTAAACGGTTCAGGTCTCTCATGATCAGTGAACAATCTCACCCTCTTCGTTCTCAATAACACGGCCTTCAAAGAGGCGCTGCAGGGCGATTGTCGTGGGTTTTTCTTTTGACTCCACAATGTCAAGACGGAGCTGATCATTGATAAAACGGGCTTCCTGTGACGCCATAAGGACTGCCTTATAACGGTTGATTCCGCGCTTTTCGAGTTGTTCAAGATCGAGTTCCAGTAATTCTGCCATTAAAAGCCTCCTGAGTCAAAAAGGTGACAGTATCGTCTGTATAGCGACACTGTTATTCTATATTTTGAATTTGTTCTCTGATTCGTTCGATATTCTCTTTAAGTTTTACTGACTGATGAGAAATCTCGGTATCATTTGCTTTTGAGCCGATAGTATTTGCCTCACGATTCATCTCCTGAAGCAGAAAACCCATACGTTTTCCAACTGGTTCGTCAAGCTCAAAATCTGCACTGAACTTTTCGATATGAGCTCTGAGCCGTGTACACTCTTCAGTTATGTCAAGACGATCTGCAAAAAGCGCAATCTCTGTCTGCATCCGCAAAGGATCCGGAGGATTATCGATAAGTTTCTGCACTTTTTCAGTCAGCACCTTTGCATATTCCTGAATCCGGACAGGTGCACGCTTCTCAACCAGTTGCAATGATTTTGTAATATCCTTGAGTAATTTTTTAAGATCTTTCACAAGCATTGCAGCTTCAGTCTCGCGTGCTTTCTGGAATGCGGCAATAGATTCTGCGAGCACCGGTTTAAGATGTTTCCACAACACCTCTTCATCGAATGTATCAGATTCGGTTTTGATAAAATCGCTGAAATTAAGAAGCTCATTAAGGGTGACTTTTCCTTCAAGCTTGTATGCCTTCTGAATTTCACCAAAAATTTTCATGTAGCCATCAACCGTCTTTTTATCCCAGGATAGCTTGGATTCTGTATCTTCACGGTCACAACTGATTAATACCGTTACCGATCCACGGGAAATAACTGATGAAATCTCCTTTTTTACCCGTGCTTCCAGATTTGCTGCGAACTTCGGCAATCTGATCTGAAGTTCGAGAAAGCGGTTATTCACACCACGGATTTCAACTCTGTAAGTCCCTGACGGGCTTGCACCTTCAGCAAGTCCGAACCCTGTCATACTGCGAATTGGCATAGCTGTTTTTCCTTAATAAATGACCTACACCCAATAGAGACGGAGAAAACCCTAAATATAATGAATAACCGTCAAAAATCAAAGCGAATTCAACATGGGGGTGAAGATGGTTGGCATGGTTGTGGTTGCAGGGACAGATCGCGACCTGTTCCTGCAACCATAGCAACCATCGGCATCACGATGCCGTTAACGAAAACCATTATTCATAAATCAAAAGAATATCCGCCGGGTCCATAATGAAACCCTGCGGTAAT
>CAYMGX010000038.1:0-27288 GCA_964390065.1 uncultured Fibrobacter sp.
CTAAATATACTTTGTGCAACTAAATTGAGGTATATTTAATTGCCGCAGTAATAGTTTGTCTGATACCAATAATCGTTATTCCTGAATTCTCGTTACGCTTCAAACTTTCATCTGTTTTCGGCACAGTGCTTTTAATTGCACTTTTCTACACGGGAATTCCAGTCCTGTTAAACAAATTAAATATTCACATGGCATCTCCACTTGACAAACCAATGCTTGAAATCATGTTTGATGACTCCTACGATGGATCTCAGCTGACACCCTATTTAAACTTTAAACCTACTGAGGAATAATCACTATGTCACATAAGCACATACAAATAGAGATTGACAATCACAAGATCGGGTTTGTCGTACTTATTAATGATTGTATTGTTTTTTCAAACAGTTTTCACCAGATTCCATCAACAAATTTTCCTGTCAATCAGTGGGTGCAAAACGGTGTAAATACCCTTAAAGTCAATGTTTCAATTAATCCTCACTGGACTGAAGAATTAAGCGAGCAATCGTTCAAAATCGTACTCAAGCAGTACGAGGGTACTCCCGACAACCTGACAGAGACCGTAATCTCTGAACTCCAGTGGCAGTATATACCCGACACACATTTTCCGGTTAATCTCACACAGGATTTTACTCTTGATCTACCGTATGGCAATTGGTGCTGGCGCGATGCAGATGTTTTTAATGAAGATACAATACCGGTTGAATCCTTGAAACCATATATTACCTCGCTCTATACTGCACTTGCAAACAAGGATTATACAACGCTTGAACCGTTCCTAAAAACCAAATCAACCGAATTGGCTCAAGCTTTCGGCATTCCACTTAATGAGCGTTTCGACGACCAGAAGACGTTCTTTACAACAGAACTTTTTTCTCATCCATCATGGGGCCTCGAACCACTCAGTTTTGATAATATGATATTCCAGTTTCATGCCGGGGGCCGTCTGGTTGAAGTTCTTGATATAAAGGGTAAATCGTTGATTCAGTCTGCGATTCTTGACGAAGGGTTTAATTTTAATCTTCCATTGTTGCTTTGTCATAAGAATGATCAGTGGATTCTTTGCAGATGAACAAAGGTAGTTGGTTCTATCATGACCTTCACAGAAAAGTAACCTGGTGAACATTGAATGTATCGTAGTGAATCATAATGTAAAAAATTTATCTTACGGTTTTGCATTTGCCAATTACTTATTTAATCTTAATTCCAGGTATGGTTTCATCCTGCAATTCACCCAAAACTAATGCGTCGCAAAACCATCAACAAAAAAATATGACTGTATCAACGTCATCACAAATAGCAGATAAAGTCAAAGGTGTTCATTTTCACATAGATAATATTTTAGGAATCTGGACAATGGACCCCAATGGTCCACACGCTGATTTCATGATTAATCAAGAAACGTATTTTATTGTTGACAATGACGGACCGTCAGAGTTTCCTTACAAAATAATAAACGATACTATCACAATATCATTTCCGGATACTATTACAAAAGGAATTATTAGTAAAGCTGATAACGATACATTGATAATCAAATGGGATTTTCAGGATCCAATAACATATGTGCGATGGAAAAATTAACACTTTGATACTATACCTGATTTTCAGGGGTGACCGGTGATAATTTTTTTACAATATTCTATAATAAAAACATTGATATCGGGATTATTCTACCTCGTTTCCACAAATCGCGCGGGGTAGGAAACCGCCACGCTTGAGATACGTAAACCCTTTGGGTTAAAGAGAGATGTACCTTTGTTCCATTTTTTTATGATCTATTTACACATTGCAATGTACTCTTTACCCCGACAGGGGTTACGTATCCTCACCACAGTGGTTTCCTACCCTGTGGTGTTGATTCATAAAAATCAATCCCATACATACTTTTTATCATACTCAACATCATTCTCGTCCAAAATTGTGATATACTCATTTTGATACGTTTTTTCGTTATGATGCCATTCCTGATTTTCTATATACCTTCGCACAATATCAAGGTCTTTTTTTCCTACCGAAAACGCTCCATATCCATTCTGCCAATAAAAATTATCCGGAATGCCCTCTTTTGTCTTAATCCAAAGAGAAGAATCCCGTTTTAATTCACCAACAATTTTTGATAACGAATATGATTTTGAAATTGATGTTAAAATATGTACGTGATCAGCAACACCGCCAATAATGACCGGAATACAATCAATTTTTAATAAAATACCATCCATATAGGCATACAACTCACGACGTATCTTTTTATCAATCAAAAAAGGATGACGATACTTTGTTGAAAAAACAATATGCGCATACTGCTTTACTAATGATTGGGACAATTGAATCTCCTTTTGCTATCATTTTCCACAAATCGCATGGGGTGGTGGTAATGGGGATAACATGCCGGATATCCCCTACAATTGACAATATACAACGATGCAAATTTCCAATTATCAATTATGATGATCCCGGGATTCTTTTCATTAATCGCCACAAATCGCATGGGGTAGGAAACCACCACGCTTGAGGTGCGTAAACCCGTTGGGTTAAAGAGGCTGTACCTACTGACAATTTATTCCACAAGTATTAACACATAGTAACATACTCTTTACCCTGACAAGGGTTACGTGTTCTCACCACAGCGGTTTCCTACCCTGTGGTGAGGATCATAAAGGCAACAATTACCAAGAATACTCATTGAAAAAAATATACCCGGAATTTATGATTCTTAGAGGAGCCTATAGTATTTTCAGGCTGAATTTCAAGTAGTTATACATCTTTTCACAATACTATATCACCATTATACAGGTGACACAGTTTCGGGATAAGCACCATGGAATCACAGTCTGCAATCAACATTCTACTTATTCTCAGTGCCGCGATTGCGGTGATTATTATCAGTAAACAGATAAAAATACCTGCGGTTATCGGATTTATTTTAACGGGGCTCATCTGGAGCATCTTTGCACCTCAAAATACTGAATCGACATCACGGCTTCAGAATTTCGGTGAAATCGGTATTGTTTTTCTGCTTTTTCTGGTTGGCCTTGATTTCTCTCCGGAAAAAGTCCGTCGTCTGGGCAGAATCATGTTTGTTGGTGGAAGTGTGCAGGCCGCGATCACTGTTGCAGTTGCAGCACTAATTGCATTATTTGGCATTGTTTCATTTACAACTGCAATTATCGGCGCATTCGTCATCATCCAGAGCAGTACCGCAATAGCGCTTAAAGTCTATCATGACCGTGGAGAACTTAATTCCCCTCACGCGGAGACATCAATCGGCATTTCACTATTTCAGGACATTTCGGCAGTTCTGCTTCTTCTGCTTATTCCCTTACTCAGTGCCGGCAGCGGACATCATTCATCACCACCACTTGGTTCACTTGCTGTCAGCATTCTTATTTTGTCAACAATAACTTTTAGCGCGTATTTTTTATTCCCGTTGATCCTGCGTCTGGTAGTAACCAGCGGTATTCGCGAACTGGTGATACTGCTTGCACTGGTCTTTTGTATCGGGTTCTCAATTCTTACACAGCGGCTTGGATTTTCGATGGCTCTTGGGGCCTTTATCTGCGGCATTATGCTTAACAGAAGCGAATATCATTCCCAGATCATTGCCGATTTCGCACCATTTCGCGATGTGTTCCTGAGTTTGTTTTTTATTTCAATCGGCCTTGGATTTGACTGGCATTTTACAGTATCCCATATCGGAATGATCCTCGGATTGACAGTTGCAGTATACCTGTTGAAAACAATTATTCTTTTTATATCAAGCCGTGCGTGCGGATTTCCTTTTCGCACATCACTGCTTGTCGGAGCAGGCCTTGGTAACATTGGAGAATTCGGTTTTATAGTCATGCTCGCAGCATTGCCTTTCGGATTACTCACAAAAGTAGAGTTTCAGACACTGGGAGCAATTTCAATTATCTCTATGCTGTCTACTCCGCTTGTGATTCTCGCTGTGTCAAAAGTTACACTACGCGTTCCATCACTACTCAAGGAAGCCCACAAGAGCAGAAAAAAAGGGCATAATAGCAATGAGCCGCGTATAGTCATTATCGGTTTTGGACTCGCAGGGAAACATCTTGCACACACCCTTAAATCGTCAAGCATTTCCTATTCTGTTATCGAAGCCAACGGTCGTGAGGTCACACAAGCGCTTGCGAATAATGAACCGATCATGTTTGGTGATGCAGCCCGGTGGGAAACCCTTGAGCGCAGCGGAATTGAGCGTGCTCAGATCATGGTCATTTTAATTTCCGATCCTGGTGCCATCAGGAGCTGTATCGGGATAGCGCGGAGAATTAATCCGAAGATAACTATCATCTGTCGCACACGAAGAATGACTGAGATAGAGCATCTGTTGAAAGCAGGGGCCAATGAAGTCATTTCTGAGGAATTCGAGACATCGATAGAACTTTTTACCGTTGTGTTAAATCATCTTCACGTACCGAGAAATATTATCCGTGCCCAGACTAAGTTACTGCGCTCTGACGGCTACGAGATGCTCCGCGTGCCATCCCCGGTAAAAGGCGTTTCCGACAAGCTGATCCAGATACTCGCAGCGGGAACCACCGATGTATTTCAGGTAATGAGCGACCATTTCTCACAAGGTAAATCACTCAAGAGTCTTGACCTGAGAAAAATCACCGGCGCAATGGTTATTACTGTTGTCAAGGGTGATAAAAACATGACAAACCCGCCACCGGATCTTATTATTGATTCCGGCGATTCGCTGGTAATAGTCGGCAGCCACACACAGATAGAATCTGCATTTGAGTATCTTGAGAGTGGCCCGGTTGATGTGGAGAAGAATGTGTGAGGTCTCTTCCGTCAAGCCCCCAACCGCCCCAAAAGCGCCGGTATCGCATACTCCACCCGCAGGATTCTTTCCCCGGTTGTAATGCATTCAAATCCGCACTCTTTGAATTTACCAATTTCATATTCTGTAAACCCACCTTCCGGACCGATTGCAAGTGTAAATGGCTTGTCAAAATGATATGGGCATGGATTGGCATTATACGGATGGGCTACAAAGCCCTGAGTACCTTGAACTATTTGCGGTAATTCATCCTCAACAAATGGTTTAAACCTGCGCCGGAATTCTATTGATGGCACAATGCAGTCGCGTGCCTGTTCGAGTCCGAGATATGCGTGTTCAAGTAATTTGTCGATACTGATCATCGGACTACCCCAGAAACTTTTTTCCACTTTCCAGCTTTCGATGATATAGATCTTTTTAACCCCCATACATGATGCAACCTCAATTGACTTACGCAGACTTTTGGGTCTGCATAACGCAATAACAAGTGTAGCCATCGACGCCTGAGGAGGCTTTGTATCAAGTGTCACTGTCAATTCAACGCAATCATCAGTCAATGTCTCCACGACACCGGTACCAAGCTTATCATTTATCAATCCAACCCGAACGGTGTCGCCCCGGTTTGGTTTAAGCACATTTCTGATATGCTCACCACGTCTGCCGCTGATCCGAACGCAGCAACAGTTTGAATCAACAAAGTCAGTTTTAAAAAGCAGAATACAATTCATGGAAACCACCCACTGTAAAAGTATCGGTAAAATATACTTTATCGCGCAGGATGGCCGGTAAATCCAAACCCGTTAGCCATCCGGCGGATTCCGTTTACTATTTTATGGTATAGATGAAACAGCTTAACAGATTATATGCTTTTGATAAAAGAAAACTGATTTCAAATGAAAATACATTTGATTCTTGCTGCAGCAGATAACGATCCTATACGGAAAAATGACCCGTTTATGCCACTCTCACTTCCATTACTTGCTGCAAAGTGCACCAGACCACGATTATACACTAACCGATATGCTATGGGAAGCTATACCGGATACGACACTACACTATGATCTTGTTGGAATCAGTGCGCGTCATACGGCTGAACCGGTTGCCTATACGCTTGCCGATAGGTCGCTGCAGAGATTGACACATTTAAAAATTAATTCTATCTTCTTGACGACACATTTTTCGGACGAAACTATACGTATGATTATTACCTCGATCTTTACAAAAAAAAAGGAAATCTTAAAAAGCACATATTCTGGATCGGTCAGGGTAATCTTGATGCGGCTGCAAACGAAAAGGGGCGTGATGTTATCCGGGCTGCCGCTGACAGCGGGCTTATTTATACAGCAATAGGCCTTGAGTCAATTAATCCGGCACCACTTAAATCAAGTGGTGCGATTTCGAAAACGGGAGTATCAAGTGCGGAATCAATAATTGACATAATAAAAGAGAATCTACGGTTTATTCGCGAACAGGGGATTTTTGTTTCAGGATGGTTTGTTGTCGGATACGATACGGATACTCTGGATACCTATGAACAGACTCTCGCATTCTGTAACAGAAACAACATTCAGCCGGTAATCATGCCGGTCTATGTACTTCCAGGAACAAAACTCTACGAAACAATGGACCTATCGCACAGACTCAGGCATAACAATTTTATTAATATTTACAATGAGAAGATGCCAGACAACGCAGTAATCTCAATTGTCAAAAAAGTGACAGACATGAGATACTCTTTACATAACAGCATTAAACGAACCCTGATTTTTTCTAAAACAACCCGAAAACACGGAATAAACTGGAGAATACACACAGCACTGTTCTCACTGATTCTTCAGTTGAAAATGAAAAGCGGCATTGCGATCTTGAAGACATATTAATCTGTGCAATAGTGCATCTGTCAACCCACCAAATCCACCGTCAATAACTATTACTGATCTCATACAATCACTTCCAAAAAAAATGCACTTGCAAACTTTAACTACCTGCAAATGCATTTTACTCTTATGAACACCAACATACCTATTCAGCTATCGGTGTTGTTTTTCACGATGAAAAGAAATAGACTATTCCTCTATTACTTCCTCTTTTGCATCTTCTTTTACTTCCTCTTTTACCCACTTCCCGAGGGCATCAATCAGTTTAATAGCCTGATCTCTACTTGAAATGTTGAATTTTGCCTGCTGACGATACTCGTCGTCAACTTTTCTGTATCTGCGAATAGAATAACGGTCAGGACCGTAATTGTTTTTTGCTTTTTCCCACTGAACATACCTGTAAAGAACAGTTGCCCATGATCCTTTTGATAAAAGAACCTTATCCAGTTCTTTCACAATCTGTACGCCATCTTCTTCATAATTGATCGTTACTTCATCAATATTTGAGGCCATCTTATCAATCCTTTACTAATTGTCGTGTAAGCCACTAATTTTAAAGCAGATACACTTCAGTGGTGATACAACAAGGTTTATGCTGCTGCCCTAATCCAGATCTTTGAGCTCCGTGATCCGAAGAACAGGTGTCTTTTTAATATAATCTAAAAAGTGAACAAAAGCAATTTGTTGCATGCAGCGCATTATTCTTACGGCAAAGTTGCGGGAGAATTTGATTCGCCCGTATGGTTTATTTGAATTGCGCCAGGTATTCCTTCGTATACTCGAACACCCCATACCCTTCGACCAGCATTGATCCCGTAGGGCGGTTTATCTCATTTGCGAAATTATCATAGACCTGAGCCCAGATAGTAAACTTTGTAATAGTACCGGATGCCGGTGGGGTAAGTATTTCACGAAGCTCATCACCGCTGATATCCATAAACTTTGAATAGTTGACATCTTTCGACTCCGAACTGTCCATCGCAAAGAACCACTGTGTAAAGTACTTTTCAGGTTTTTTAGTCCCCCGCTGAAGATCAAGCAGCGTCCTTGATGAATCAGGATTATTTGTAAAGACCTCAACAAAATAGCTATAGTCCTTCTCGATTTTAATAACCTGATCCTGATTGCCTGAGTTATCTATCCGGTAAAATGTATAAGCCTTGTTTGTTGAGTCAAATTCATCCACTTTTCCCTTCACCTTGTAAATTCCCAATGAGTCAATTTGTGGATTGCGGTTCACCCGGACACCCAATGCCGGAACATTCTCAAAAGCCCGATTATACCTGACCGAATAGTTGCTTTCAATCAGAAAACCATTTCTTATCTGACCATGTATTCGTACCTTTACCGTAAGAAACTGGCACATAAAAGGAACGATATCGGCAAGCACCGGGTTGGATTCCGCTATGAACTGCAGTATCTGAGGATGTACATTTGCAAGTGCTGATATTGTATCAATAATCTGCTTTTTTGTAAGCGACTTATACTCTGAAGGAATTTCTTCTCTAAACTCTGATGGAACCAGTGACAACCAATCACCGGGTATGCCGCCACTGGTGTACACTATGTCGTTTGGCACAACAAACGACCACTCCATACATGTCGTTGCATTCGAAAAATTTGTTTCCCTTACAGTAAATGACCTGAAATCAAATGCAGTATCGGTTGAACCATACATATTGGTAACCACATTATATGAGATCTTCCAGTCAATATCTGCAGGGGTGATTTTCTTCCCGGCAAACACTGCCCTGACATGTACTGTATCTCCGGGAGCAGCTTCTGCCGGTTCGTAAATCAGATCCAGTAACCTGTATTCATCCTTCTGGACATTTTCAAATTTAGTTGGAAATGAGCCACACCCCGCCATTACTAACGATATACATATAATTACTATTGTAATTTTCATTTGAATGCTCCTTAAAATTCCACTTTACATCCAATACCCGGGATCATGGGGCTTGACACGATCTGCTTTTTTTTGTAAAAATCGTCGTAAAATTCAAATTCAGGACTCATATAGACAAGGTAACTAATATTTTGTAAATCAAAATACATGGTCAGCATCCATTTGTCCATAACGAATTTTTTATCAACGCGCAGATCAAGCTGAAAAAACGGATCAAGCCTTTCGGAGTTTTCATCACCATATATGGGAGCATACGATTGATACTCCTCATAGTACTTTCTTCCAATAACCGGTGTTGTCGGGTTACCACTTACATAGCGTGCCCGAAATCCGATATTCCATTCCTTTTTAAGATGCCAGCTTCCCAGCACCTGAAGATTATGGGTCTGGTCTTTACCATACAGTTCCCATTTGTTTTTGACATTGTTATAGCGCTCAGTCCTTGACAATGTATATGCAACCCATCCGAAAAACCGTTCGTTCTTGTTATGACGAAGCATCAGTTCAAGCCCGTACATTCTCCCTTTTCCGTTAGAGTTCCACAGGAAGTTTGATGCCCCGCTTGATGATGCATCACTGTTGGTACTGTAATCAGGAAGATCCCACTGATTATTCCAATAAAGCTGAAGATCACTATTGATAATATCGGTAATATTCCATTCGTGACCAAGAACATACTGTGATGCCTTTGTGGCCGGCATATGTGGATCACCCCATGTTTTATGGGTTACCTGTCCCATCGGCTGAGGTGTCTGATTGTAGTTACCAATGGAGGCCTTTACAAGATGCTGTTTATTAATTTCATACCTGGATGCCAGACGCAATGAGGGTTCTCCGGATATACCCCTCAGATCCTGATAGTCATGGTAGTTCCAGAACTCCGGGATTATTGACCCGTCATAATTAAGTTCCGGATAGTAATCAAATCTTAAACCGGGAATTACAAGTAGCTTACCGGTAATTTTCCATTCCAGATTCGCGTTACCACCAATCACCCCATACCAGATATCCTCATCTTTGCTGCTTTGCAAAACGTTACGGGCATCAGGAATTTTCAAATCAAGGTCATAGGGTGTCAACGTAAAATCAACACCACCATTAAGGGTCAATTTATCCGACATCTTAAACATCAACTGCTCCCGCATGCTTAACAAAGAATAGTTATCGTGTACCTTCATAAAGCCGAATGGAGAAAAGTCATCCCGGCCGCCGCCAACTGATAAACGCAGCATATTAGACCACGTATCACTTATTCTCGCATCCCATCCTGCAATACCCATATGAAATGTTGTATTAATCCCGAAGTTTTTTGTTTTGTCCGATACTTCATCAGAACCATAGCGCATTTTTGGAACAACAATTGTCATACTGTCACTTGATCCAAAAAGTGTTAGAAACAGCTTATTATTTTTTGATAAATTCAGATCAGTTCTTAAAATGTAATCCCAGTAAAATGATGCAACATTCATAGGCACTTTATCAGGATTGTTTTTTGTGTACCAGTTGACAATATCACCGACAAAGCTGCGCCGCGCACCAAGCATCACCGACAACTTATTACTGACCGGTCCTTCCACCAGAAATGATCCGTCAATGGCACCAAGATCAAGCATTCCATGCCACCGGTCTGTTTTAGCCTCTCTTCCTGTCAATTCAATTACACCGGCAACAGCCCCGCCATATCTGCTTCCCCACCCGCCGGGCATAAAATCAACTTTTGCAAGAGCATCACTGTTATACGTTGATTTCAAACCCCCAAAATGATACAGTGCAGGGATCTCTATACCATCAAGATAAAATTTGGAATCCCAGGTCGGAGCCCCGCGTACCACGATTGCACCAGACGCAAATGATGGCCGAGCAACACCGGGAAGTGCCTGTACAACTTTCACTGCATCACCGCCAAGACCCGGTATCAGCTTTATCTCCTGTACTGTCAACTGACGTTTGCTTACCTCTTTTTCTGCTGCTTTACCATAGACAACAATTTCATACTCTGAATATGAATGTCTTTTAGTAAAGTACTTTACACTGGTAACAACCTGTGAAGTAAGTAATTCCTTTGATATCACATTTTCATAACCGGGTGCAATAATGCTGACAGCAACCGAACATGCCGGCAATGAAAAAAATCTGAACGTACCAAGAGAATCTGTTACAGCGACCAGTTTCTCTTCTTCAATAGTTTGCCCCTCAAAGGTACCTATTTTTTCCAAATACATCGAAAAAGGTATCGGAAGATTTACAGATTGGGTATCATTGAATGTCACCACAACCATAGCGTCAGGTACCGGCTTCCGCGTTCCGCTCTCAAGCACTATGCCATCAAAATTGACATACTTTTCAATAGTACTGACATCCTGCTCAATAGAGAAACGGTATTCATATTGTATCAGTACCGGCACCGGTACACCTCCGGCCATCGCAGGTGTAAACCGAAACGCTTTTGATGCATCAAGCGCCTCTTTGTCAAGCTGCGGATGAAGTCCGGCAACGATTTTTGAGCTGTCAACAATACCACTTTCTGAAATGAGCAGTTCAAGAAGTACGGTACCCTGTATTCCCTGTTTCATCACCTCCGGCGGATACTCAGCTTTGACAAAGTTAACAATTTCCGGCATTTTTTCAATTGGAGGCAGACTGTCTGTAGTGGCAGTGTCCAGCGGCATTTCGATTATAATTTCATTTGTATCTGCAGGTTCGCAAACAACTGCTTTTGCTAATAATAGCATGAAGCATGCAAACATCCATGTACTTTCTTTTTTCATTGCATCAACCTTTTCATTTTCCGGAACTCTTCGCTGCTACCTCCGGAACGTAATCAAATTCAATACTTCGCCATCTTCAACTGTATCGGGTAAACTTTTATATCTTTTTAACGACAATATTCATCTATACACCCAGGTCTATTGCCAACCTCAGGTAAAATTTACATCATTCAACTCAACGTTACAAACTGTGCAGGTAATATAATCCATACCACTCCCGTTTTATCACTTTTTCCGCTGGCGTAAACAACATTTCTGATGCTGCTTTCAAAGCTGCATTTCCTATGCGGAATATTGACATCGCAGTATACAACAGGAATAATCCAGAGGTATTCAATGTATGCATCCTGCTTCTTTTTTCAAAAACGGAAAATTCTTTGGCAACAGAAAAACAACTTGTTTCAATCCTGGATTTGGCAGCGTTCGATCCGTAGCAAAACATACTACAGAGGACATCGTAGAAATTTCTGATTCGTTTTAAGGAAAATTACCTATATATCAACTATCTCGACCAGATATAACGATGCGTACATGTCAAGCAGAACGTTTCGAGTAATGCAAAGAATTGACATTAAATACCGTACACTACTGTTTTTAACATTTAACAAAAAATGTCTTCATTCACGCAATCTGGCCCGTGCCTGAGAAAGAGCGTTATGAACCTTTTCAAGCGCCATCTTTGCTTTTTTCAGATCGTCACGTTCTTTTGTCAGCAGCTCTGCATCAACAACAAGAATGTCGCGTTCTTTTGTAATTTCAGTAAGCAGCATATGCAGGTGAGTGTTCTCTTTAACGTAATCATCAAGCTCACCGGTAAGACGCTCCTCTTCGATTCTGTTTTCATCAACGACACGCTGCATATCTGTCAGCTGCAGTTGCATTTTGACAAATTCCTGCTGTCGTTCCTTTTCTTTAACAGTCAGCATCTGGACCATACGAACCGCCTGATCCCGCTCCTCTTCAAGCGCCCCCATTTCAAAGAGCATCTCTTCCAGAACTTTTCGTTTTTCATCAAGCAGAGCTTCAACCTGAACAAGCCTTTCCGATGCTGACCGTCCATCATTTACTGTACGCGTTAAATCAGCCTTTGCCACTGTCAGTTCGTTTCGAAGCATTTTCTCTATCTCACGGGACCGTGAGAGCTGTGCTTCAAGATCACTCACCAGACCAAGCACACTTTCCACTGCAAGAGTTGGATCCTCCGGAACCGGCTCTATCCGGACTTCCGGCCGTACAGCTTCAGAAACCTTTCTCTTTACATTTTCCAATCGCATGCGCCGGGTTTCACTATCGTCAATCTCAAATACCGTCGCTGCAGGTAATGCATCGGTTTGATTCGAAACTGCAGGTTGTAACCCTGACTGTATTTGAGCTGTTTCACTCTTTAGATCTTCAACCGATTGAACCGGCTCACTTGCAGCGATACACTGCTCCGCTACCGATTCCGCCGAATCGGCAGACTGCTCTTTATGAATTATCTGCTCCTGAACATCCCGCTGATCGTGGCTTTCTTCGTTACCCTTTTCTGTTGTTACGCATTTTGTCAATACAGAGTCAGGATTGGATGCACTTTTCCGATCAACATCATCTGCTGCTTCTGGATTGGTAACGGGTTCATCATCCAAAACATCCGTTTCTGTTTCAGAGAGTATCTTATCCTCAGTATCGTCAACAAGGGAACTCTCTAAAGCTGCCTGCGGCTCCGCTATAGTCATGGCATTCGGATGTAAAACTTTTTCCTGTGGATCTGCAACTGTCCCGGATATCACTTTTTGAAAAGCAATGTTTGTATCCTCACTCTTCTCTTCATCTTTTAAGCCCGAAACAACAACCATGGCCGGGCGAAGTCGGGGTTTGAGTTTGGGAACGTTGGCATCAAAAGCTTTTCTCATACGGTACCTCCGGATGCGCTTACCTGTTCTGCGAATTCCGCTCGAATCCGCTCCATTACTTCAAGCTGCATTGCTTCAATATCGCAGGCACCCTTAGACGTTGGATCAAATCCGAAGATTGGATACCCTTCACTTGACGACTGCGCAAATTTGGTACATTGACGCACGACCGTGTTCAAAAGGTAATCTGCATAATGAGTCCTGAGTGCATCAAGTGCCTCACGGGCAATCTTGAACGTCTGATTATAAGAGTTCACGACAATAAATATATGTTCAAGTTGATGTGACAAGTCCTCTTCAAGTCCCTGAACGCTTTCAAAAAGGAGTTTTAGACCGTCGTATGACAGAAAATCAGCCAGAACGGGTACAATCAGATCCTGTGCAGCCATCAGAGCATTAAGATTAAGAAGCCCAAATGATGGTGGCGCATCCATAACAATGAAGTCGTATTGTCCCCTGATCTGCTCAAGCGCATTGCGCAAACGAAACTCGCGCCCCGAAAGCGGCATGAGCGCAAGATCAATAGTACTCATGGAAAGATTTGATGGCACCAGCGACAAACCGGGCATTCCGGTCTCAATAATGACTTCTGAAATTGGAGTTTTACGAATCATGACATCCTGAAGTGTATGAGAAAAATCAGATCCCTCCAGACCAAGACATTTTGTGGCATGCCCTTGACTGTCAAGGTCAAGCACCAGAACCCGATATCCCCGTTCCGCAAGTCGAAACGCATAGGATGTGGAAATGCTGGTTTTCCCGGTTCCTCCTTTAAAATTGAGAAAAAGCTGAATACGCGGAGGAAAAGGTTGTGGCACGCGTTTAAGCTTCTCGCGAAGAAGAGTCAAATCATTTAAGGTATATGACTCTTTTTTCCCGAGGATTTTCTCAATCTGTTTACTGGAGGCCTCTGCGACCACTGAAAGCCGCTTTAAACTGTATCGGATTTGATCCATGGCATTTCCTTTAAATTAACACAATGCCTCTATATGGCATTACTTGTGTTTTTAAATAGTATATTTTTCATGCATACATGCTAACTCATAAAAAATCGCGAACCGCGCTGCGCTATCAATCCCTGTTGCAGAAGTATTGACAACGATTCCGTAATTGAAATCAATTCTGAACCGGTCAGCCCGGACAGTTCTTCTGCGGTGCGCCCTCGCAACGATATACGTATTTCATTGAGTAGCGGTGATTCCAGTGCTGAAGACTTTTCTCCGGAAACTGGTTCTTTTGTCTCCATTTCAGGGGGTTCTTCGGTAGTATTCGAATCAACAATATCTGATTTATCCGGCTTCGGAACCGGAGCAATGACTGGTAAATGAGTCTCCGTTCGTTGTCCTGCTGCTGATAGCCTGATAGATGAGACCTTGTTTTCCGGTTTCTGAATTACCGCCTGATACAATACTCCCTCGCCCAGCCTGTTTAGTTTATCGGTGATTCGCCGGACTGTACGGCGACGCTGAACTGGTGATGCATCCGGATCGATCACCTCTCCAGACCAGCGCTTAACGGCATCTGCAGCGCATCGGCGCACTGCTGTCTCCTGATGGTTCAGTGCTTTTGTTAATGCAGACTGAGCCTGAACATCCGGTCTTCCTGATAATGCCTGTGCAGCAATCCGGGCAACCCCGGGATCAGGATCAGATAGCATCGATGTCAACGTGCTTGTTGCAACGGGAGTGGTCATGAAACTTAAAAGCAGTACCGCCCGACGACGTACCAGAGGACTTGAATCATTAAGTATCCCCACGAGTACTGATTCTGCATGTTCTTTGGCAAGAGCTGCAGTTGCATCAAGAGCAGCAACGCGGACTTCCGGATGGGAATCTGCAATTTCGTAAATAACCTGAGTTACAGCGGATGAATCGCCAAGTGCTGCAAGCGTATTAATCAGGACCACTTTGACTGCTGGATCGCTCTCCCGATCAAGCGCAGTAATAATCTGAGGTGCAGCCGCATGCGATCCGAGTGCACGTAAGCATTCTGCAGCCCGTTTACGACGTTCAGGATCTAAGCTGGTCAACTCCTCAATTGAACGATTATAAAGTGTACTCTCAGTTTTGGTAGTAAACAGTTCTTTTACCTGCCCGTATTCGGTTGCTGCCACATGTAATCTTCCGGCTTTTTCAAATTGATCAGCAAGCGTAGCGACAGTCGAAACTGAATTGGATAAGTGTGCACCATCCTTTTCATCTATTGTGATACCCGCTTTTTGCGCTGCAATTTTCCATAGCTTAAGCTGTTCAATTTTTTCACGCATTTCAGCCATAAAACCGGCTAATGCAGCAAGATCTGTCTGCTCACCCTGATTGTCGTTGTCCATTTCACCTGGTGTGCTGGCAACCTGTGCCCGTTCAACAAATCCTGCAAGAAACTGTTCACGCTCAGCTTCAAGCAAACGAACCCTCTCTTCGAGTTCAACAATATCTGATTTCATGGTGGTTATTGAACTGCGGGCTTGTGCCAAATGCATCTCAAGTTCTACTTCACGGGCACGCACTGCCGCATTCACTTCTTTCTCACGAAGCACAGCAGCTCTTTCAGCCGCCAGTTCAGCAGTGAGCTGTGAGACCCGGCACTCGAAAAAAACGATCTTTTCCAGAGCCCCGCGCAGAAACTCCTCCGGACCACCTTTTGCAACGATTTTTTCTGCCACTACACCTCCAGCAAATACTTAGGAAAATAGATACCATGGCGGCAGTTTTGCAAGCAGGGAAGAGAAAAAACGCCATTTTTGTTTTACTGTTTCTCACACAGAAAAGAGGCCGGAATATAGTTGCAAGGTATGGTCAACAGGTCTGCGGATTGTTTATTACTGATAACACCTGTATTACCGTACCATTATTGAAAGTGATGACAGCACGGTGCCGGATACAGAAAGTTGACAGATATACTTTCCTGTAGCAGATGGTTTGGCGAGAGTTCTGAACTCCTTCTCAGGATCAATGGTGTAGTTAGTATTTTCTTTACAATCACGATTTACTATTTGTAATACCTGCCGCCCGCTGAAATTGTACAGTGCGATCTTTACCGGCGAATATGCAAACTCATTGGCAATACTATAAGTGATCCTGCCGGTAGGTGCATCATAAGTAAGTATAGCTGCGTTCGATGCATTATGTGCCATCACCGATGTTGTCAATGCACCAAGTGAAAATGTCATTGTATCTTTGACTGCGCTGACATTTGCAACTTTTAAACCGGATTTTGATCCATTGTGGAAATTTGCATTGGGTGTTGTTGAGTCATTAAATTTCGCGACATTATTCGCTCTGAACAGATCACCGATATTACCATTATTTCTTTTAAGCTCCAGATCATTTTTTCCATCAGCCTGCTCAGGTACAATATAATCATTCTTGCCGGTATTCGTATTATCACCGGCATTATCGACATGCCAGATAATAAGGCCGCTATCGGGAAGCGTTGCATTTCGACCAGTCCGCCTGCGTGCTTCAATGACAAACAGTTCCTTTGATGAGGTGGAACTGGTGCCGGAATAGACAAGCGCATTCTTTAAATCTGCCGCTAATTTATAGACAGTACCAGGAGGATCATTACTGATCTCTTTTAGTGTAATCCACCCCATCAGACTTCTGTAATATGCGTTTGGAGGAACGGGATTTGTGCTGCCGTTGACACACATGACATCATAACCGCCAGCACCATTCGAACTGCCATCATAGGCATACAGATCTTTCCATTTACAAAGCATATGTCCGTTTTCATGAACAAATGTTCCAATTGTCAACGCACGGCCTATTGATGACATCTGATAAGAAATCACATTTACCCCGCTAACAGAGAAACGTGTCGTACCGCTGTGAGGCCACAGCCCCTGTGCCCAGCCTGCTGACGGTGATCCGGCGTAAAGGAAATTAACTGCGGTAAGCGTTTTTGTTGTTGTTCCGGTATATGTTCCTTTACTGAAATCAAAAGAACCTGTATTTTTAATTTTTGTTAAAACTTCATTAATCAGTTCATACGCCCCTGCATACCCGCTGCCATCAGTGCGGTCATAATAAGATTTATTGTTTTTTGCAGTGACAAACTGTGAAACAAGATTAACATATGTCAACTTACCATTTGAGACATCATAAAAATACTCCTTGACAGAACCATTATTACGGTTTGACGTATATCCGGTTGCATTGACAAAGGCACTTATCGAATCATACGGAATCTCTGTTTTTTGATCCGGGAAATCAATTAACACAGTGATTCCCCAGACTGTATCACCAAGTGCAGCTGTTTTTCCAAGACCGGGTAATTTCGTATCCTGCACCATTTCCTGTGCATTCAGCTCTGCGATTTTTTGTGCCCGCAGTTTCTGCGCAGCCTGTGGATCGATCCTCAGATGTTGCGGTATTGTTGATGGCAATGATTGCGTTTTTCCAAGCGCATCAGCATTTCTGTAGATGATACCGGTCGATATAAACTGCTGATTATCATCCGAAACATTAGCATAACAGATCCATTGAGTTTGCGGATCGCGAGTTAGCGTATACCCATCCGGAGATTCAACGTCCTGATAGAATTCATCCCCGGTGACAATCACACTTACCAGTGAACCATCCGGTTGACGCAGCTCTGCGGGTTGATTCCAATGTGGTGCGGCGTTGAGTAACGAAACTATAGTTATAGCCGAAAGGAGCACTTTCTTAAGGGTAGTACTATGCATTTGCCCTGCCTCTTAAAATTGATATTGATTGCATCGTCTCCGTTACGCCCCGGAAAGCCCCCCTATTTGACCAATATAACTAAACAGACAGAATTTTGCTGACTTATTTATCATTTATTTACACACCTTCATATCACATTGTTATTGATATCGTTACACTCATTTAATGTATTTAATGGTTTAATAAACGATTTGCATTCAGCGTACGATTATACGGATTCTTTTTTACCTACTAAACGGCCAATCTGAGGGTTATCATTATATATATTAATGTATTAAACGTTATGTATCCTATTCCGGAGAGTTCATGCGCAAACTTGAAAAAACTGGATCTAAAAAGCTGAATATTCTGATTATTGCATCAGAAATGGAGCCGTATGCCAAAGCCGGCGGTCTCGCAGATGTGGCATCATCACTTGCCCATGCATTAAAAGACCGCGGACATGATGTTCGGGTGGTAATTCCCAAATACCGCCAGATAAATACGTCACGACTTGAACTCAATGAAGCCATAAAACCAATGGGTGTCTGGATGGGCAATACCGAGGAATGGTGTGCTGCCTACATGTCTATTGACAATTACGGTGTCCCTGTTTACTTCATCGATCACGACCTCTATTTTCAGCGGGAGGGGCTCTATCATAACCATCTTATGCATGATTACGATGACAACCCGGTGCGCTTTGGATTCTTTTCCCGTGCGGCATTACAGCTTTGTAAAGACATCGGGTTTAAACCAGATATCATCCATGTCAACGACTGGCAATCTGCGCTGGCTGCTGCCTACCTTAAAATCTGGCACTGGAATGATACTATTCTTGGCACAGCGGCATCAGTACTTACCATACACAATATTGCATACCAGGGAATCTATTCCAAACATCACGTAGATTATCTTGGACTCGGATGGCACAATTTTACAGAAGAAAAAATGGAGACATTTGACAGAATAAACCTCCTGAAAGCAGGCATTTACTATGCCGACATGATCACAACGGTCAGTCCAACGTTTGCAAAAGATATCATATCGCCGCACGGGGGGTTCGGACTTGCTCCCTATCTGTCAAACAGATCACACCATCTGTGCGGTATTGTAAACGGTATCGACACCAATGTGTGGAACCCTCAGACAGACGAACTTATCCCCCACAACTACTCATCATCAAATCTGAGAGGGAAATCACTCTGTAAGAAAGCCCTGCAAAAGCGCTTTCATCTGAATATTGACCATTCTGTACCGGTCATTGGTATTATCGGGCGATTTGTTGAGCAGAAGGGTTTTCATATTCTTGCTCAGTCAATTGGCGGCATACTTGACACTATGAATGTTCAGTTTGCAATTCTTGGAAGCGGTGAACATGACCTTCAGAATTTCTTTATCGATCTGCCATCACGGTACAGCGGTAGAGCCGGATCATTTATCGGTTTTGATAACGAGCGGGCACATCTGATTGAAGCCGGTGCAGACTTCTTTTTGATGCCCTCACTGTTTGAACCATGCGGGCTCAATCAGCTCTACTCCCAGCGGTATGGCACCATTCCGATTGTTCGTGCAACAGGCGGCCTTAATGATACTGTCGAGAATTTCAACGAACAGAACGGAAGCGGCAGTGGTTTTAAATTCAATGACCCTACGCCCGATGCTCTCTACCACACAGTCAAGTGGGCACTTTCAATCTACGAAAAGAAACCATCACAATTCAAAGCGATGATCAAACGGGTAATGGAGCTCGATCTGTCCTGGAAAAAAAGCGCAGAGCAGTACGAAAATGTTTACACAAGGGCAATACAGAAAAAACAATATGAAGAGCAGGGGTACCGGTCATATTATTGGTAGGGGCGAATCATTATTCGCCCGTACATATAAAATGATTCGCCCGTACATATTAAAAGCAATAGCCGTGCAGAAAATCAGAATCAATTATTGATTGGGGTATTCTAATAAGGTTACGCCTGGGCATCAAAATTCCCACCCTTACCTATCTCTGCACCGACAGCCTGACCTACCGTAAATTTCATCAGTTTTTCTGCGGCTTCAACGGATTTTTGAGTTGCCTGCATCAGGATCGCATTAACTGCATCCACATTACCACCACCGCCACGTACGCCTTCAACACTCATCTATTCCTCCTGAAAGTTTTAAACGAAATCCCTTCATTCTCTTTATCGGCAGAATTATGAACAACTTTAGGAGAAAGTGCATATGAGAACCTGCCGATTGTTTCTTTTCGTGTAGATTGCCAGTACCTCATAATTTCAGATTAATGTAGTTTCATTTATTCACATCCGCCATGCCTTGTTTCACGTCATCCTTTAATAAAACTTATAGGAGACATCAGCAAATGGGAACATTTATAGTTAAAGTTATTGCAAAAACACTTAAACTGTTATATATTATCTATAACAGATAGGACATTTATAACAAGACGGTTTATTATGATAATAAAAATTTTACTTGAATCGGACATTCCCATTTACCGTCAGATACGTAATGCAGTCATTGAAGGTATTGCCCAGGGACAACTTAATGCCGGTGAAGGATTACCATCCGTTCGTCAGCTTTCATCTGAGCTCGGGATAAATATGCATACTGTAAATAAAGCATATACACTTCTGAAACAGGACGGTTTTATCACCATTCATCGTCAAAAAGGTGTTGTTGTCAATCAACGCACTGAAATGAAACTGATACAGTCGCAATATGATCAGTTATCACAAGAGATGAAGCCGCTGATTGCCGAGGCGTTCTGCCGGGGGCTTACGCTTGAGGAAATTAACGGAATCTGTAAAAATTTTTATACACAATTTAAGGAGCTTTAAAATGCATATTTTATTCACATTGTTAATTATTGCGACCTGCTTCTTGCCAATATATTTACTATTTGCATTTATACCATATCTTTCAAGAAGAACGGAGTGCCTTGGTGTTGGAATACCCGAAGAACAATATGATGCACCGGAACTATCGATACTGCGGAAAAAATATCGCAATACGATATTGAGCGTGGGAGGATTAATTATTGCGGTCGTTTTTCTAACTGTATTTATGCACATGGAACAGTTTTCCGAAATAGCATTGATTGTTTCATTACTGATGATGTTCGGCACTGAGGGAGGTATCTATCTGCATTACCATAAGAAAATTAAAATGCTCAAAAACGACAAAGGGTGGATGCGTGGAAAAATGCAGACTCTTGTTGCCGATACCACACCCGTTTCCGGAAAAGAATGTGCTTCCCCACTCTGGTTTATTCTATACCCACTGATAATAATTCTGACAATTCTTACAGGATTACTGTTATTTGATACTATGCCCGATAGAGTACCTATTAAATTTGATTTTCAGGGGAATGTGATCCGCTGGGCTGATAAATCAACAGCACTCCTTTTTTTCGCACCTTTGGCGCAACTATTTTTATCGATAACATTTATATTAATCCATATCAGTATACGAAATGCCAAACGACAGATTGACGCATCGAATCCTGATGAATCGAGAGAACGCATCTTCATTTTTAGAAAAGCCTGGTCCTATTTTACTGTTTTCGGAGGACTGCTCCTGCTCATGATGTTTGGTCTCATGCAGTTATCTTTTATAGGAATTATTAGCAATCAGTCAACAACAATGATATTCACTATAGGTCCGGTGATTATTTTAATTGCAGCGGCAATCGCACTTTCGGTGAAAATTGGTCAGGGTGGCAGTCGTGTCAATATAAAAAGATACAGTAATGATCATGGAATGGTTATAAATCGGGATGACGACCAGTACTGGAAATATGGTGTGTTTTATGTAAACCGGAGTGACCCGGCAATAGTCCTTGAAAAGAGGGCAGGAATTGGATGGACACTGAATTTCGGGCACCCTCTTTCCTGGGTTATTATTATTGGTTTTGTACTATTAGCAGTTGTGTTTGTCCTCGTAAGTAACCAGTTGACACAGTAATTTGTTTAGCCGGAAGGGATGAGCTGGAAACGTTTTGTAGTAATAATACTAATCCTGAAGTTACAAAAATCCGTATCAACCAGCTATACACTTACTATAAACACATCAGTTACCCAGTAACAATTCTTTCTGCAGCGAAGTCTCACCAGTTTGAGAATCAGTTTTTCTCAAGATGTAGTAACCACTGCGTCCGGGCTGCACTTTATGATTATTATTCAAAGCGGAACCACCCGTTAAAATCCGTGTTTCAACATTCCTGCCAAGTAGATCAACAGCCCTGAAACGTATCTGATTTGTCCCATATGAATTTGCACCTGCTGACTTAATGCTTTTTTGATGATGATACGATATGTATGTTGCAGTGCTATAGAGTTTTCCATTACTATCCAATGCCAGTCCCCCGAGATCCGGACCAAGGGCATATAATGCACTTACTTCTGCCGGGGATTTTGCTGTATTAAAAGTTAGCATGTATTTCAATTCTCCATTAATACCGACTTTTGGATCACCAGCCCCCCATCCACCAACTCGCAGTGCTGTAGTATCCAGGTATGGCAATGCAGTAGGGATAACTCCCGGAGTACCTGCAATTGCACAGGGAATCCCATTAATATAAACCTTTATGCGATCAGTATTCTCAGCTTGAGTAACATCGATTACCGTAATTATAGAAAACCAGGTGTTCGGTTCGGCATTTCCGGCAGGACGGAGAAAATCAATAAATGTTTTTCCATTACCATCGCATACTCTTATTTCAAAGGTGTCGGTATGCTGACGGTGAATGACAATTTTAGTAGTGTATGAAACGACTTTTGCCCAGATATTCTTCTCACGCGTTAAATCAGCCATTTTCAACCAGCAGGCAACGGTGAGCTTATTCTCAGCAAAACTCCCGATATCATTACTAAATTTTATATTACTGGTTGTACTGTCAAACCAATAACTCTGTGAGTCGCTGTTCCAGCCGTAATTTGCAGGAACACGATCAAAAGTTGCAGTCACCGATGATGGAGCATTGGGCCCTTTAACCGGCATAATATTTCCGGTATTCGTACTTAACGTTCCCTCTGGTTGCTTAAACAATCCGATTGTCAGATTTGAATCATCAAAATTTCCAACCATCGCATATGACGAAAAACACATCGCTGCAATCACAGGTAATAATTTCATCACTACTCCTCATTAAGTTATTTCAGAATTAAATGTTCCAAAAGATATATTTTGTTAAGGTCAAAAGCAGTATTTTTTATTCCATTTTATCCTGTAATTCAGTTGTATGCAATTTGGCTAAAAATTTTTATTCTCATGGTTTGTCAGTACATCATCGCAATGAAGTTACCACTACTTCCACAGTGAATTCAGAAATTTGATCGACGACACCACGATATCCGGTTTCCAGCGTGATTCATTCAGCATTTCGGGAGTGGTTTCGCCGGTTAATACACAGATTGATACCATATTCGCATTGATACCAAAAGCGATATCGGTGTATAACCGGTCTCCGATCATTACCATTTTATCATGGGGTACAGCAAATCGTTTACTGATAATATCCGCCATTATCCTGCCTGGTTTTCCGATAAAAAGCGGTTCAACACCAGTAGCATTTTGTATCATTTTGCAAATAGAGCCGCAGTCGGGAATAAAGTGGTTATTCGCAACAGGACAGACAATATCGGGATTTGTAGCGATAAATTTCGCACCACGTTCTATATAGTTACAGCACGCCCTGAGCTTTGCGTATGTCAACTCTGTATCAAAACCAACAAGTACACAGTCTACCTTTTGTGAAAATTCATCACATATCGTAAACCCCATCATTCGCAATTCATTACGCAAAGCTTCTGTCCCTGCAATGTATACCGAACAGTCTGCCGGATAGTGTTCCTTCATGTAGACTCCGGCTGCAAACCCTGATGTCAATATAGTATGTTCTGTTACAGGAAAACCAAACGCGTTGATTTTATTTACATAATCAGACGTACTCATTGATGAATTATTTGTCAGAAAAAGAACCTCTGCACCCGCCTGTTTTACTGCGCGTACAAAATCAAGCGCACCATCAATAAGTTTATTCTCTATGTAAACAGTCCCGTCAAGGTCAAGTACATACAGTTTTTTATCACCGAGCAAAGACGGTGCATCAGGAGAATCTATGCGCATCATTCCACATTTCATTGCATTATTGAAAGGAACCTGTATGATAGTCAACTATCAGTCCTGATAGTAAAATAGTTCTAATTTAAAGTGATAGGGGAATTATTTTGTCTCTGGAAAACAGGATACGGCCAGACAAAGTGTTCATTAACTAATCATAAGCTTCTTCATAGAAATCGGCTTCCTCTTTCCATGGCAGCAGCAACTGGGAACGGCTTGCCTGTTTAAGTTTACGCAGTGCTTTGATTTCGATCTGGCGCACTCGTTCATTTGTCAAGTGAAGCACCTGACCGATTTCACCAAGTGTCTTTATCCGTCCGTCATCAAGACCAAACCGCATGATCACCGTCTGTTTTTCCTTAGCATCAAGTGAATCAAGCACCTGGGCAATATGATCACGCAGAGACGAAAGCGATAATTTCTGGAATGGATCCTCTGAACGGGTATCTTCAATATACTCACCAATCGTTGTTCCATCCTCACTGTTTATTTCCATATCGAGCGAGATTGGATTTGACGCACACTCCATTGCTGCTTCAATTTTATCAACGGGTGCCTTGAGCGCTTCTGCAATCTGCAGGATTGTTGGCTGTTCCCCGGTTCTTAAGCTCCAATCACGACTGAACCGTTCAATTTTACTTACCAGATCAAACGTATTTGCAGGCAGATGAATCGTTTTTGATTTCTCATGTATTGCACGGGTAATTGACTGACGCACCCACCAAATCGCATAGGTACTGAATTTGTACCCTTTGCGGTAATCAAAATTTTCCACCGCAGTAATAAGCCCCTTATTACCCTCCTGAATAAGATCACTTATTTCAAGCCCTCTGTGAATATAGCGTTTTGCAATACTTACCACGAGGCGAACATTGGCCTCAATGATCGAACACTTTGCCTGATTCCGCATCTCCTCCCAGTTTGTGAAATCATCAAGTTCACTGCTGTCGGGATTTTGCAGAAGAATTTTCTTGAATTTCTCGAGCAGTTCCTTTACTCGTCGTGAATTAAGCTTCAGTTGCTGGCAAAGCTCTATCAAACGTTCCTGTGCAATCAGCAGTGCATTCTTATCACCACCAGTGTCTGTCAAGTCTTTTTTCAATCGCTCGACTTCTTCAGCCACTTCCTGAATCTTATTGATAGATTCAAAAAACATTTTTTTCTGTTCTTCAACCTCAGCAGGCTCCTTTATAAGATCCTCCTCAATGCGGAGTATATCAGTACATTCCACCTTGCCGGATTCGAGCCACTCCTTAAATATATATAGCATCCCAACAATTTCTGGTACCCGGAACGCCATATCAAGAAGCTTGAATTGCGCAAAACGCATAAGAATTGCATATTGCACCTCCTGCCCCCGTGACATAAGCGGTACTCTTCCGAGACTATTGAGATATATCCACGTCGGATCTGAAAAATTTCCTTTACGTTCAGAATTAAGAGTCCTGACAGGTTTACTACGTGCGATATTTTTTCTGGCACTTTGTATTTCTATTTTTTCTTCAACTAAAGCACTTCTGAGTGCCTTTACATCATCGGGATCGCTTGCAATTTCGTGTATCTGTACATCAGATACAAAACCCTGCAGCCGTGCAATCTTATGCAGCCGGGTGATCTTCCGGGCAAATTTATCAATAGATTCGTGTAGTTCATCATTATGTATCATATGCGACCCCCGAAATTCTTTTCATATATTGTATGATAGCCTCCGGCATTGTTCAAGGAAAAGTTTTTATCCCGGCATAAAGTGTTTTATCCAATAGCACAATATTCTCACCAGTTAAATTCTGTCGCCGCTCCTCTCCAGGCTCATTACCGCAATTTTCTGATTTCTATTGCTTTTTAACCTACAATATTTTATTGTTACTGTAATAGTTTTAGTATTAATAAAATACATCGTGAGGTTCTATGGATTTTTTAGATCAGGTACCATCATTTATTAAAGTCTCCGTGATTTTTTTCTCGATTCTTACTCTTTATAAAACCGGTGTCTCCCTGGGACTTTCGATACTGATCCATTCGATTATTCTCACACTTCTTGAAGGGGCTGGTGTGCATGGTATCGCTTACATTTTCATGGCATTACTCAAACCGGGTAACTACCTGCTATTAATAGTGATAGCACTGCTCCTCTTTTTTACTGAAGCACTCCGCAATACGGGGCGCATGGAAAAAACCGTTGATGCACTCAAAGCGAAGTTTAAAAGCAGAAAGGTACTGTTAAGTTCACTACCGGCACTTGTCGGACTGCTTCCTATGCCGGGAGGTGCTTTATTCAGTGCACCTATGGTCAGTTCACTTGACACAGAAAACAAATTGACATCAAGCTATAAAGCTGCGATCAATTACTGGTTCAGACATATCTGGGAATTCTGGTGGCCGCTCTATCCTGGTGTTATTGTTGCCATAAAGTATAGTGGTTTACCAATAGGCATTTTTTTACTTATACAGATACCATTTACAGTTTGCGCAATAGGCAGCGGATATTTTTTTATCCTTAAACGACTTCCTGCCGATTATACTAATACGTCAGACACTCAAAAGGGTTCACTGCATCTTTTATCAGCGCTTGGTCCGATTCTTATTCTCGTAGTCATCGCAACAAGCGGAGCATTTCTTCTCCCCTATGCGGGAGTTCCTTCATCGCTCGCAAATCTCCTGAGTATGCCTGCAGGATTACTTGTCGCACTGATAGTTACCTTTAAATCCGACCACTTCGCATTTCGTAAATCACTTAAGCTCTTCACCTTGAAGTCAACCTGGACGCTGTTGCTTGTTCTAATAGGGGTACTCGCTTTTTCATCAACATTACAGATGCCGATCGGTGAAAGCAATGAAACCATTGTGTCAAGAATGCGTGATGAATTTCTGGGCATGCATTTCCCGATACTCCTTGTGATATGCCTGATACCGTTTATCGCAGGTGCCGTTACCGGTATCGCAGTCGGGTTTGTCGGTGCAAGTTTCCCCCTTATTTTTGGACTCATCGGCGAAAACCCGTCAACTGCAACGCTTATCGCGACAACATCTCTGGCTTACGCATGCGGTTACATCGGCATGATGCTCTCGCCGTTGCATATCTGTCTCGTTGTAACCGCCAACTACTTCAAGACACGATTGACTGATATTTACAGATATCTATGGAAGCCAATACTGCTAACAGGATTATTTGCGGCAATTTTGTGTAGTTGTTATCTGTCTCTTATATGAAAAGAGGTTAAGGTTAAGGTTAAGGTTAAGGT
>CAYMGX010000038.1:27388-31487 GCA_964390065.1 uncultured Fibrobacter sp.
AGGTTAAGGTTAAGGTTAAGGTTAAGGTAGTTTTAAGTTTTCCTTAACCTTAATCTAAGTCTTTATCTGAATCTCTCCCCGGGTTTCTAATCCCTTGGATCAACAATCGCCTTTTTGGATGCATTGTGAGCTTTCCATTTTCTGATAAACTCACCAAGCGTTAGACTGGTCGTGCGTAATACTTCACTTTTCGCAGAACTAACAAGCCCCCCACTCGCTGAGGCTTTTGCAACCAATTCCGGAATCAGTTCAACCGGTTTCAGCTTCGTTTCAGTAACATACACCGTAACACCACTTGCAGGATTGGGTGTTGATGGAATATACACGCAAACAAGCGGTTCGCTTACTGCATCAGAAATCTCCGTTGTTTCCCGTGATGTCACAAACCCAAGAGACCATAATCCCTCTGACGGATACTCAACCATGACTACTTCACCGGGGAAATTTTTCTGAGGCTTAAGCATTGCATTAAAAATCTGCTGAATCGTTATAAACACTTTATTTAATAGGGGAATACTAACGATAACCGCATTACCGATTTCAACAGCTTTCTTTTCAAAATAGTTTCTTGCGATAATACCGGTAAGAAAGATCAGCAGTACTACTATCAGTGCACCAAGCCCGGTCTCGGAAAGGTTAACTCCTGTTGTTACCGGAATAATCAACTCAAACCAGTTAAATAGCTGCTTGAGAACAATTACAATCGCAGTAATAACCAGTACAACAATGAGTCCGGTAATAAAATATGTCCATACCCGTTTTAAAAAAAATCGCATTCTTAACTCCTGATTTCTTCTATATTACAATTTTTATTCTTTTTTTTCAATACTCTTTTGTGCAACATACACCTGTACAACAATGCGGAAATATTCTTTAAAGAAATGATATTCAATAGTATGTATACACTGCATTCGATCAACGATCTGTTCCTCGTTGTCAACAAATTTCCTGATATACATTTTCATCAGGGTGTGGCCCCTGTTGGACTGGTTCAAACAATTCGGGAAAATCTTTCGCTTGATGAGCTTTACCCGGTACACCGACTTGACACTATGACATCAGGATTACTGCTTTTTGCACGAAATCATCACACAGCACAGGAAATTGCGTCCCTCTTTCAAAATCGGGCTATTGAGAAGTACTACATCGCCCTCGCCCCCGGAACACCCAAAAAAAAGCAGGGGATGATAAGGGGTGATCTTAAAAAAGGCCGCAGCGGTCAATGGATATTATCGCAATCACTAAAGAATCCGTCGCTTACGCGATTTATCAGCAGAGGACTTGGCAACGGTCTGCGCCTCTACCTTCTCAAACCATTCACCGGCCGGACACATCAACTGCGGGTAGTAATGAAATCAATCAGTGTTCCGATTCTTGGTGATCCTGTCTATGGAAACCCGGAAAAACATACAATCAATTTCGACCGTGGCTATCTTCATTCATTTGCGATACGATTCAGGCTGGGTGATAACAATTACAGCTTTGTCATTAAACCGGATATCGGGATGCACTTTCTTTCTGATGAGTGCAGGAGCATGATTCAAACCATGATTGAACCCTGGATTTTTTTTGAGTCGCCCAATACTGGAAAACCTTAATTCCACTTGATTTTTACAGGCCATGACGCTCTGCGACACCACAGGAACACTGCTGCTGCGTATGAAAAATCAGCCCTATATACTCAGGAATAAATTATTTTGATTCGTCTGCTGATATATGACACTTTTTTGTTGCATGAACATGGAGTAAATACTTATGACACATAAAAAACAGATAAAGCTGCCTATGCTCGTAGCTGTAGTATCACTTTGTCTCCTTCCTTCAATGTTTTCAAACGGTTGTATGTTTGATCCGGGAACAGTTTCCAGCGTGAGTGACAGCATCACGTACAGGATGAATGGCAAAGTATACACATCAGATTCAAAATATCTTGCGGGTATTCACGTATCACTTTATGATTCTGTAAATTCCATACGATCATCAGTATCAATAACCGACACAAATGGATCGTTTACAATTTCATTTCCCTATATCAAGCAGAGAATACTTTGTTTAGACTTTATTGTTCCGGCTTCTCTTTCAGAATTATATTTAAGTAAACGCGATACCATTCATTTTGACGATAATTATTTCAAGTATGGTTTCATAAAATATCACGAAGCTATTATGCAATTAAAATAATCTATTTGATGTGGTAACGAACAGCCTTTTCAAACGGTCAGAGCATTGAATAACCCGAACGTCGACAGTAAAAGAATGGTTTAATCGAAACAAACATCTGATTTTTTATTATTTATTGTAATTGTAATTGTTTCTATAAAGGAAGTACATGAATCTTGATTCACTTAAAACAATTCTTCCACATGCACAAGAGCCACTTGAAACATTGATCTGGCTTGCTGTATTTATTGTATCTGGTGTTTTTCTGGGTATTCTTGCAGAATTCTTTATCCGTAAATTTGTTACATCATGGGTAAAAAAGACAACCTGGATTTATGATGATTTTCTGGTAAGTGCATTAAAGGGAATTCCAACGCCACTATTTGCGGTAATCTCTTTTTATATATGTTCGATCATATTACCCGATCTTCACGCAACACAGATTATATCCAACAGAATCTGCTTTGCAATTGCAGCGTTTCTTATAACCCTTGTAATAGCCCGGTTTCTCTCAAAACTGATTCGTCAATTGAGTTCTACAGCCGAAGTCCCACTTCCATCAAGTTTACTTTCCAACCTTGCATCGGTTACCGTCTTTCTTATTGGAACACTTGTCACCCTGCAAACGCTTGGAATTTCAATTACTCCGATTCTGACAACTCTTGGTATCGGTGGTCTTGCTGTCGCCCTTGCGCTTCAGGATACATTAGCCAATTTATTTTCCGGTATTTACATACTGCTGTCAAAGCAGGTTCATATTGGAGATTATGTAAGACTTGACAGCGGCAATGAAGGAACAGTCTCTGATATTACCTGGCGAAACACCATTATCAAAACACTTCCTGGAAATCTTGTCATTATACCAAACAACAAGTTATCATCTGCAATAATTTCCAATTTCAGCAGACCAACGAGAGAACATACGTTCTCGCTTGAAATCGGTGTCAGTTATTCATCTGATTTATCATTTGTTGAAAAAATTGCATTTGAAACAGCTAAAAAAGTAATCATGGAGAATCCTGGTGGAGTTTCTTCATTTGACCCGGTTATACGGTTTCAGGGGTTTGGTAATTCGTCAATTACCATGACAATTATCATGCGGGCATCTGATTATAAAAATCAGGGAGCGCTGAAAAGTCAATGCGTAAAAGAGATTCACAAACGGTTTAAAGATGAAAATATCGATATTCCTTATCCTACACAAATTATTAAAATTGATACCGCTGCTGAAATTACCAGATGATTAATTTCAGCAGCATTCATTACTTACTACGCCTTGACTTTTGCATTCCTGAACCCGAAAATACTTCCGCAGATTCCACCCATAATATGCGCAAACTGTGAAATTGAATCCTGCTGAAATGCAGCAACAATCTCTTTAGTTAAAAAGAGCAGAATAACAAGAATGAATGTAAGCGGTATTTCGCCGGTTTTAAAATTTGTAAACGACCCCAGAATGATGAACATAAACACAATGCCACTCGCACCAAGTAAACCTGACGGAAACAGAAATGTATTTAACAAGCCGGTAATACCGGCAGCAACGATCATCATAAGCACGAGTCGTTTTGATCCATATTTTTCTTCAAGAATCGGTCCGAGAAGCAGAATAAACGAGAAGTTACCAATAAGATGCGTCCAGTCTTTGTGCCCGGCAACATGAGAGAAAATACGCAAATAGGTCACCGGATCTGCAAGATCCATATTTGGTTGACATATAAAGAAATCCCTGATCAGCGTTCCGTGCATCATCTGGCTTACAACAAGCACAATCGTACAAATCGCTGTAAATGTCAAAACAACCGGAGCATTGTATGTAATTTTCATAGTGTTCCTTTGAGGAGGTGACTGGTGACTCGTAACGAGTGACCAGTATTGAAACCCTTCGGGTTTTGGTGATTCCTATTGTTTACAAAATGAGGGCGAATGTTGATTCGCC
>CAYMGX010000038.1:31587-33881 GCA_964390065.1 uncultured Fibrobacter sp.
GGGCGAATGTTGATTCGCCCCTCTACAACAATTTCCCCGCAAGCCACACCAGATTATCACTAAACCTGTCTATCGTGGCTATACCTTCCTCATCGTTTTCCACCTCACTGGCTTCACGACCGAAGGCAATATTCCAATAGGTTGAACCGGGAACAATCATATCATTTATCATGTACCAATACATAAGCTGCGCATAGGTAAAATTCTGACCTGCCCGGCGTGCAACGACTAACGGGCCACCGATTTTCCTTGATAATAATCCACCGTTCGAACGGGCGACATACCCCACTCTGTCAAGTATCGTCATGAGATTCGGTGTCGCAGAGCCAAAGTATACCGGAGAACCGCATACAATAATGTCCGCATCACAAACAAGTCTGAACACTTTCGCGAAGTCATCATCGGTAATTACACAGGTCATATCAGCACGTTTCCTGCAAGCACCACATGCAAGGCATGGCTTGACAGTAGTATCAGCACAATGCACAAGAGTGGTTTTAATTGAAGCGCTTTCAAATTTTGATTTACATCTTGTCAAAAGCAGTTCCGTATTACCGTTTTTTCTCGGTGAACCGCAAAGTAATACAGCATTCATAATACCAATTCTCCTGTTTTTAACTCTTTATTGTCAGAATTTCGATAATTCATTTTCCCTGACCGGCATCTGCAACTACCGTTTCTTATACTTTGGATACGCAAGGCGTCCACAGCTGTATGATCCGAGATGCTTATAAAACGATGAAATCTCCTGAAGATTATTTAATGCATTTTTCTGTGCCGGATCATTGATATCCCCCGCAAAGTCAAGATAAAACAGATATTTAAAACCTTTGCCATGTACTGGCCTCGACTCAATTTTTATAAGATCAATATCACGAAGTGCAAATACAGCAAGACACTTGAACAGTGCACCCGGTATATTCTGCATTGAGAAAACAACCGATGTTTTTACCGGAGTAAATGCCGGACGTTCCGGTTTACGACTAAGAATGATAAATCGCGTTGTATTCCATTTGTTATCTTCAATGTTTTCCGCAATAACATTCATCTCGAAATCAATTGCTGCCTGCATTGATGCAATCGCCGCCGCATTCTTTAATTTCTCGTCCTTCACTTTTTTTACTGCAAGAGCAGTATTAGGTACCTGAACCTTCTGCAAAGCATAATTTTTCTTGAAATACTCTTTACATTGTGAAAATGCTGCTGGGTGCGAATAGATCGTCTGTACATCTTTTTTCTTTACACCACTATTTGCAATAACACACTGACCAATACGAAGCATAATCTCCCCGGTAATATGAAGATTACTTTCAAGCAGCGAGTCATAATTCTGATGAATACTCCCTGCGGATGAATTCTCAATAGGTACAACACCATATTTACAAGCACCGGAACTGACACTCTCAAAAACATCTGCGAATTCGGGGACACATACGTATTTCTCACTCTCCCCGAAATACTCAATTGCCGCCAGTTCGGTAAATGAACCGCGTTCTCCTGGAAATGCAACCTTAACTATCAAAACAATCTCCTGATTTCTGCGAATCTTTTTTTATAGTACGACTCGTCAAGCGAACTATACCGAACTCCATTACTTGAGCTCGCGTGAGCGAATTTATTATCACCAATATAAATTCCGACATGATTAATAGCATTGAAAAGTCCACCCCTGAAAAAAACCAGATCCCCGCTGCGGGCTTCACTAATAGAAACAGTTTTTCCCATCCGATGCATTTTCCTTGATGAATGCGGTAGCACAAATCCGTTTACTTCCTGATATACAAGACATACAAACCCGCTGCAATCAACACCCCGTCGGCTCATTCCACCATATTTATAGCGAACACCTATCCACTTTTGAATAATGGTCTGAAGACGATCCTGAGGAACCTTATAGTTTTTCCGGTAATCCCAATCCCGCGGCACATAGAGATGAATTTCACCATTCGCAGAACGGGTATATCGGACAGATGGTGCACAACCAATAATCATCAGTATTATAGAAAGCAATAGCAGTATGAAAAGATAACGGAATAACAGGAAAACGGATATGCGTGATCGTACTTTTTGTACCATTCACACGCCCTCTCCCGCGTTCAAAGCAACGCGTCCTCCCACAGAAGGGAGGTATAATTGTTTTAAAATCAAACTTATTCCTCCCTCCTGCGGCTGGTCTTTACCCATACTTAACTCCGGCATTGTGAGGAATCTGTATTTTTAATATGATGCTATTGTAATTATTAAATGCTTGTAGAGCATTTATTATTGTAGTAAAAAATGTATAGTGCATACCC
>CAYMGX010000039.1:0-33838 GCA_964390065.1 uncultured Fibrobacter sp.
TGGATATTGGAAACCACTCTCTGAAACTCGTTAAATTGATTCATCAGAAAAATGGTTACTTTCTTGAAGCAACAGGGATAAAAGAACTTCCTCCGGGTACGATTGAAGGTACAGATATTAAAAAGAGGGATGTACTAATTGATTCTATTAGTAAACTTGTCAATCAGTGTGATCCCGACATAACCGATGTCGTTATTGCAATGGCCGGGCACAGTATAATCTCTGATAAAATTACGTTCAAGAATGAAACCGATGAGGCTGCCGAGGAGATGATACTCTGGGAGGCAGGGCAGCGAAGTCCTTTTGATGTTGATGATATTACGCTTGACTATAAAATCCTTCATCGAAGAGTTGATGCCAACGAGATGGAAGTACTGCTTGTTGCTGCAAAAAACGATATCATGAAAAACTATATCGATCTGGTGTATGAGGCGCATCTCAGACCGATAATTGTGGATGTTGATGCTTTTGCAATTAATAACTGTTATGCCCTTGAAACTGCAGATATGCCGCAGGATGGTGTCACGGCCCTGATAAACATTGGACATGATCTCACCAACGTAACATTTATAAAAGATGGTATTTATCACTCGACAAGAGACATTTCAACTGCAGGTGATTATTTTAATAAGATACTTCAGCGGAATCTCGGATTAAGTCCCGAAGATGCTGCAATGTTAATTAAGGGAAAAAATACTGCATCGTTTGACAATAGTAAATTTCAGCAAAGCATCGAATTCGCCGCAGAAGAGATGTCTTCAGGAATTGATCTTGCATTTTCGTATTTTAAAAGTTCAACTAAAAGTGATGTGGTTGACAGAATAATATTATCGGGTGGTGGTGCATATATTCCGAATATTATTGATTTTCTGGCGAAACGACATCAGACAACTGTTCAGGTATCAAATCCACTTGCATTTCTGCAGTACGATCCTGGACTGTTCGGCAATCTTGAACCAGAGAGCATTTCCGCTCTGCTGACTGTTGCTGTGGGACTCGCATTACGGAAAGTGGATGATTAAATGATTGAACGTATAGAAATTAACCTGTTACCGGCAGAATACCGGTTTCACAAAAAAAAGTTCCGGATTCATCGGGAGATGGTCTATCCGCTCCTTGGTGTGATTCTTACAGGTGTAGTACTTGTATTCTGGACGTTGTTTCAGGAAAATTCGATCAGCTATAATAATGGTCAGATTAAAATTCTTTCACAGCAGATCGATCAGAACAGGCCTATACAAAACGAGATTAATAAGCTGCGTTCTGAAAAAACGGCAATACAGGAAAAGATCAGGGCTCTTGAAAGAATCAGTGTCAACCGCGAGAAATGGGTAAAGCTCATGGAGGAACTTTCCGGAAGGTTGCCGCAGTATACCTGGCTGCTGTCAGTTAAAGAAGAGAATACAATCCCTCCTGTATTGTCAATAGAAGGCAGAACGTATTCTTTTCCGGAGGTTGCTAATTATATGTCAAACCTTAAGGATAGCAAGTATGTAAGCTCAGTCGGTCTTACCGATATTGAACGGTTGAATTCAAAAGATAATGTATACAGGTTCTCAATAACCTGTGTATTGAATCAGGATGTAAATCTGGCTCCTGCTCACAATGAACCGGTTCAGGCCGCAGCAGCAAAAAGTTCGAAAGCCGGTTCTGGTGGAAGCGCAGGAAAAAAGACAGGTAGATAATGAAAACGAAATTCAATTTAAAAGATCCGAAATACAGAATTCCGATATTGTTAATAGTCATTGGTATTGGAATGATTGCGACATGGTATTATTATGTTTATGCACCGAATCTTGAAAAAATCAACCAGCTTGAACAGAAGGTGAAGGCAAAACAGGATACGTTACGGACTATTCAGGCACTGAAACCTCAATTGAATATGCTTCGTGAAGAGCTGCAGCTTGCGGAGAATAAGCTTGATTCTTTAAAGTCAATATTTCCGGATCATAAGGAAATTCCGAGATTGATCAGGGAAATAACAAGTGTTGCACGGGCTACGGGTATAATAACAACAAAGTTTAATCCCATGCCGGATGTAGAGAAAGAATACTATGTTGAAAACCATTACAATATCGCTGTCAGCGGAGGCTATCATCAATTGGCCGAATTCTTTGCCTTTCTTGCGAATTTTACACTTATTATTAATTTGTCCAGTATGCATATTTCGACAAATCCTGAGTACGATCCGGTTCCGGTAACAATGGGAGCTGTAGAAAACGGTGGTGAAACAATTGTTTCCCAATTTGAAATGACAACCTTTTCATCGAAAAAATGACTATGTATACCCATACGAAAAAACAAAACAGACTCAGAGCGACCAGAAATGGACTGTTAATGCTGATGTGCGTATTGTTTGTTGCATCAGCATCCATACCTGTTATCTCTGATTTGAAATTGATTGGAAGTGACCGCGGGCTTGCCCTTGCGATAACAGCCGATCTTCCATTTGATGCAAAGTTTGCAAAAACATCTCCGACAACAGTGAGAATTCAGATCGCAAACAGCGTTTATGGATTGAGTACATTTTCATTCTCAAATTTCAGGGATGCTTTGCCAATAAGTAAAGTAGTCGTAGTTGAGTTGAAAAACAATACAATACAAATAGATTTGACAATAAGTGGTACTATTGACATTTCGATTGAAACACAAAAGAAAAATAATCAGTACATGGCTTTGTTAAGCAGAACAGCATGTCCGCAGTTCAGATGGAGTGCAGCAGAATCAGATATAAAAGATGTTGCCGTACAACAGCTTGAACCTGTTGAGCCTTCGAAAGCAGCTGTGCCGGTAACAAAAACTGAGCCGGTGATGTCCCAGGTGCAGCAAAAGGCTGTTACAGAAAATGTGTATAAAAAAGCACCTGTTCTGGCAAATGACCCGATCAATACGCAGTCTGAGGCACGTCTTGTAAATATCGCGGTGATACAGAGGAATAATGTATGTGCGTTAAGCTTTGAACTCGACCGCGATGCACTGAGCACCGTCAAACGGGTAAAGGATACAATTTACCTTGAAATAGAAAAAACAAAAATTGCACTCAGAAGTAATACCGTTGATGTTCCAAAAGGGATACCCTATAGTGCTATACGGGTAAAAGAAAAAACCACAAATTCAAGGGCATTTCTTCAGGTTGCAATTGTTATGGACAGAAAGATTAGTGATCTTAAAAACGGGGTCATGCTTAAAAAAGAAAAAACGATCACGTTTATTTCAGGTAGTAAGACATCAGATAAGTTGACACAATGGAGTACTGAGCATGGTATCGTTCTTGAGCAGTCACTTTACGATCTGCCATCATACAGTGTTGATCTTAAAACACTTGAAAAACGCGCATTGACAGATGCCGGTGCAACGGTTGCTACAAAAGGTAATACATTTGCAATACAGGATGCACCGGTTGCGGTTGCAGAGGAAAAACCGGCTACATCTGACACACCAGTGGCAAATGAATCAGCGATTAATCTGACACCGCCTTATCAAGCACCACTGATTGTCATTAACGATAATGTTAATATACGTGCTGATGCATCCGGATCTGCCGCAATTACTGGAAAACTTCGTATTGGGGAGAAGGTCGAACAGGTTACCAGAAAAGGGCAATGGTATCAGGTCAGATCCGGGGCTGGCACCGGCTGGATTTATGACAGAAATGTAGTTGACAGTACAAAAATTACTGATGAACAGCAGCGGGCAATTATTGTTGCACTTCAGAAAATCGAGCGGGCACAAAATCCACAGATTCCTGTTGTAAACGAAATTCCAAAAGTTGTCGACAATGCAGTTCCAACGGGAGCAAATCCAACCCCTGCCGGACCGGCTGCGACACTTGAAATTACTGAAACAAAACAGGACTCATTATTAATTGACACGGCAAGAAATAATGTGCGGTACGTCCGCAGTGGGCGCGATCCGTTTTTACCACTTATTGTGGACACAATTGATGATTCTCAGGGTGCAAATGTTGAGCATTTGCGGCTGGTTGGTATTTTAATTGACAATGCAGAGCAGATCGCGCTTCTTGAAGATCTTAAGAATGACAGGAAACCATTTGCACTGAGAGAAAATGACAGGGTAAACAGGGGAAAAGTATTAAAGATTTATAAAGACAAGGTAGTGTTTCTTTTAACCGAGTTTGGAATTTCAAGGTCATACACAATACGCCTTGCAACAAATCAGGAGCAGGAGGCAGGTAGATGATGCCAGTAGCAGGATATAAAAAAATTTTCTGTACAGTGTGTTGCATATTGGCAATCCTCTGTATTTCCGTTGAAGCGCAGGATGCAAATTACACAGCGCGTAATGCAAAAGTAATCGAGTTTTTCGATGTGTACAATGCAGACCTTCGGTCTGTGTTTAAGCAGCTCAGTGAGTATAGTGGCGTTGACATTGTCGCAGCCGATAATGTAAAAGGTACTGTATCCATTTCTGTAACCAAAAAAACCTGGATCGAAATATTGACTATTGTATGCCGTATTGCGAATCTGAAATTGACAAGTGAAGAAAACTATGTTTATATCCTGACTACTGATGACTATATGAAACGTCAGACAGCTCAGGCTGCATCTGAAGATATTGCTATCAATATGGCTCCTTTACGCCGGGAAATTGTAAAGATCAATCATTCGCCGGTTGGTTCAATTAAGGAATCAGTTATGGGGCTTCTTTCTGCAAAAGGGAAACTGACGGTTGTGGAGCATAATAATTCATTAATTATAGTGGACACAGATCAGGCGATTGAGCAGATCAGGAAAATGATTACAGCCTTTGATATTGAGACCGCGCAGATATCAATTTCCTGTAAAATCATTGAAGTCAGTTCCGGGGCAGCACAGAGGCTTGGTGTCAGCTGGGGCTTTTTTAACAAAAGCGCCGGTGTAAATGTAGAACATCTCGGACGCGGAGAAAATGTTGTCGCCGGTGCGCTTGAAAAAATATCGTATGGAATTCTCAATTCGGATAATCTTACCGCAGCACTTGAATATTTATTCTCTGATGCAAAGGGTGAGGTTGTTGCGCAGCCGCAGATTACAACACTTGATAATAAAGAAGCAAAAATTTTCATGGGTCAGAAAGTACCGTTCAGTAATCTTGATGAAGCGGGAAATACTGTCGTTACCTACATTGATGCCGGTACTGAATTAACCGTAAAACCACACTTGAGCGGTGAGGGACGAATACTGCTTGAACTTGCTCCCAAGAAGGAATCATATCAGCTCGTTGAAGGAATTCCGGTTATTAACCGTCAGAGTGCTCAGACAAATGTTGTTGTAAGCAATGGCGAAACGGTCGTGATTGCTGGGTTGACATCAAATGAGAAAATTGAAGCTGAAGAAGGAATTCCGTTTTTGAAAAGTATTCCATTTTTAGGCAATCTTTTCAAGCGTTCAAGAAAAAGTCTTGATAAAAAGGATCTGATCATTTTTGTTACACCACATATCATCCAGCGTGATGTTGTTGCGCAAAGCAACCCTACAGATTCTATTACCAGGTAATCATTGGATGTAAACAAAAGTGATTAAAAAAATCCTGTGTAAAACAGGATTTTTTTAATCACTTATTGACACTGCTTCACATATATGGTACACTGATTTTTATACAGGTAGCATATATAGTAGTAAAATACCGGCAAATACTGTAATTCGTTTGGTAACTTTGAATTTGCGAAACCGGGTTGCCCGTGCTAACCTGAGGATGAATCAACAGGAGAAAGTGTAGAAATGATTTCAACGATCAGAAAACGTGATGGAAAACTTGTACCGTATGATAACTACAAAATTGCCAATGCAATTTTCAAGGCGATAGAGGCAACCGGTGGCAATGATTTCGGACTGGCTCTATCACTTGCAAAAAATGTTGATGATGCCATAGGAAAAAAGTTCCATCCCAAATCAATTCCTGCCGTTGAAGAGCTGCAGGACCTGGTCGAAAAGGTACTTATTGAATTCGGTCACGCAAAGGTTGCAAAATCATATATTCTCTATCGTGAACAGCATCGGCGTATCAGAAGTACAAAAGATCTCGTGCTTGACATTTCGTCCACAATGGATGGATATCTTGATAAAGCGGACTGGCGGGTTCTTGAGAACTCTAATGTCAATTATTCTCTTGGCGGACTGATACTTCATAATAGCGGTGCAATTACTGCAAATTACTGGCTGGAAAATATCTATGGCCATGATATCTCCACGGCGCATAGAAATGGTAATATTCATATACACGATTTATCAATGTTTTCAGGGTATTGTGCAGGATGGTCGCTGCGTCAATTGATCACCGACGGACTCGGAAAAGTAAAAAACAAAATCTCATCAAAGCCGCCAAATCATCTGTCAACGCTTGTCCAGCAAATGGTCAGCTTTCTGGGTATTTTACAAAACGAATGGGCCGGCGCTCAGGCGTTTTCATCATTTGACACCTATCTTGCCCCATTTATACGGGTTGACAATTTAAGTTACAGTGAAGTCAAACAACACATTCAGTCCTTTGTTTTTGGTGTTAATACGCCATCACGCTGGGGTTCGCAGGCTCCGTTTACAAATATTACCCTGGACTGGACCGTACCGGATGATCTGCGGGATCAGCCTGCAATTGTCGGGGGAAAGCCGCTTGAACAGACGTATGGCGAATTTCAGGCGGAAATGGATATGATAAACAAGGCATTTCTTGAAGTACTGCTTGAAGGCGATGCGGATGGAAGAGGATTTTCATACCCGATTCCAACCTATAACATTACCCGTAATTTTAACTGGGACAGCGACAACGCGCGTCTCTTGTTTAAAATGACCGGTAAATATGGTACCCCCTATTTTCAGAATTTCATGAACTCCAACCTGAACCCGTCAGATGTACGCTCAATGTGCTGCAGGTTGCAGCTTGATAAGAGGGAACTACGTAACAGGGGAGGCGGTTTGTTCGGATCAGATGAATTCACTGGGTCAATAGGGGTTGTAACAATAAACCTGCCGCGGATCGGATATTTGTCAACCTCACGTGAAAATTATTTCCGTCAGATTGATCATTATATGGACATCGCACGGGACTCTCTCGAAATTAAACGGAAAGTTATTTCAAAACTGATGGATCAGGGGTTATTTCCCTATACAAAACGGTATTTACGTCACTGGAATAACCATTTCTCTACAATCGGGCTTATCGGAATGAATGAATCGGTACTGAATTTTCTTGGCAAAGATCTGACTTGTCAGTCATCAATGGATTTTGCCATGGAAGTACTTACCTATATGAGAGAACGGTTGGCAATGTATCAGCAGGAAACTGGGCATTTATATAATCTTGAAGCAACTCCAGGTGAGGGAACTTCGTATCGTCTTGCCAGAATTGACAGAGCAAAATTTGCCCGGATGAGCATCCCCGGAGGTGACAGTCCGTACTATACAAACTCGACACAACTACCCGTTAATGCAACTGATGATCTCTTTGAAGCACTTGACAAACAAAATGAGATACAGGGGTTGTATACCGGCGGGACGGTATTTCATGCGTATCTCGGCGAAAGTATTGATGATTACACGGTGTGCAGAAAACTTGTTCAGGATATTGCCACCAATTATAAAATTCCCTATTTTACCATATCACCAACGTTTGCTGTTTGTGAGTCTCACGGATATCTTAAAGGTGAACAGTACACATGTCCTGATTGCGGTGCAGAAACCGAAGTCTATGCACGAATCGTGGGATATTACCGGCCCGTTCAGAACTGGAATCCCGGAAAGAAAGAGGAATTCAGTGAACGGTCGGTATATGATCTTAATGAAACCGGGAATGAGGAAATTAAACAGGAAACGATTCCTGTTGAAGCCTATGATAATCTGGACGACAGGATGGGTAACAGGGTTGATATTGATACCGTAGAAAAAGAGTATATGGGAAAAGTACTATAGCATTACTCGAAGCGGCCTTAAAAAGCCTGTAGTACAACGTGTTTGTACTACAGGCTTTTTGTATATTTAACCCGAATGTTCAATAAGTATCTGAGTTATGCTTTATTACAGTATTTTTACCGGTACCATTACTCAGAACAATACGTAACTATTTACACATGAAGATAATCGGCTGATGAAATCTGCAACACTGATTTAGGATGACACTGTGTGCTGCAGTAAGTTGCCGGAGTAGTTTATTCAGGGATTGATCATATCATGCAGGAACAACATGTTGGAATAATCGGGTGGCAGAAAAATTCATTTATCGATTACCCTGGAACAATTGCAACGGTACTGTTTTTTAAAGGGTGCAATTTGCGTTGTCCCTGGTGCCACAATCCGGATATCGTATTTAGTAAGCTGCCGGAAATGGATTTTGATGTAATCGAACAATTTATTCATAAGCGACGCTCTGTTATTAATGGAGTAGTTTTGACAGGGGGAGAACCGACACTTCACTCCTCACTTGAAATGGTGGCAGAACGGATTCGCCGGACAGGTATGAAAATTAAACTTGACACAAATGGTCTTAATCCTGAATCAATCAGGAAGATAGCACCCGATTACTGTGCACTTGACATAAAAACATCACTTGATAGATATGATCTGGTAGGGTGTACACTAAGCGATGCAGGGAACCGGATCCATAAGTCGATTGATATTGTACGCTCAATGGGTGAAAATGCTGAGATCCGCATTACGGTGGTTGAACCCTATATTAATGAACAGGTGATCTGCGAAACCGGAAGTGTAATTAAAGGTGTATCAAAAGTATACCTTCAGCGGTTTAAAAACAGTGGCGCGCTTGTCAATGGTAATGCCATAAGCAATCAATGTGTAACTGATGAAACACTTGCCAGGTACCGGGAGATTCTTCTTAAAAATGTTTCGTGCTGCGAGATCAGGAATAGTTGACAAAGAAGTCTGTTATCTCAGGTGTATTCGTACGATAATCGCATCTGATTTAACAATCGGATAGATTAATGTTTTTGGACAGAGTTAAGAACCGGTTTTCATAAAACTCTTTTGCTTCTGCTTGTTTGCTCTGTACATAAGCGTCAACAGTATCATATTCATCAAGAAGTAACGTAACTATTTTTGAATCAAGATGTTTTTTTTCTGATTGCCGTTGCATTATTCTGATTATTTCATCTTTGTTCATACGGACCCTGTATGGTCTGTTTTCAGAAATAGCAGTAAAAATATCTGCCACAGTCATGATTCTGGAACCGGTATCAATATTCTCTGCTTTACAATGGAAAGGATATCCATTACCGTCAAGTTTTTCGTGATGAAATGCTGCCCACTCGGCAATTTGTCGCAGACCGCCAATAGTATTTATAACATAATATGAGTAATAAGTATGACACCGGATAATTGCAAATTCCTCACGTGTCAATTTACCCGGTTTTTCGAGAATGCTGTTTGGAACTATCAACTTTCCAATATCATGTAAATTCCCGGCAATTTTCATGAGATTTATTTCCATCTCTGTCAATCCAAACAATCGTGAAAGTATTTCTGCACACGCAGATACCCCTGCGGTATGAGTGGCAGTAAATGGTGATTTGAAATCGATAATACCTTTGTAAACTTCAGCAATCAATGCGATACCTTTTAAGTCAATCTCAATATTTTTATATGGGCCGTTATGAAGGAGAAGCGGGTATAAACGAGGCGATACAAGATCAAGCCAGAATTCTTCACGCTTTGATGCTTCAATGAACGAATCGATTACTTTTTCATGAACAACGGTGTTTTTTAATTTCAAGATTGCGTCAATAATATTCTGGTTTTGATGTAAAATATACGTATTTCTATCAATGAGCCGTTCAATATAATCTGCCAGCAATACTACCTGAGAAGCGAATACGAGCTGGTTTTCAATCCCATCATCCCATTCCTGAATACTCTTATGATGATAGCGAACAACTTTTGATATTTTACTTAACCAGGGCGTTTGTTCCAGTAATAGTTCGCCACGTAAACAATGAAGTTCGTAGTCCGTAGATTCGAAATTGTGGATAGCAATTTTTTCTTCGATGAAAATTGCACCAATATCGTGAAGTAATGATGCGGTAAAGATGTTTTCCAATAAATCGGAACTGATTGCTGAACATTTTGAGATCTCCAGTGCAATAAAAGCTGTTCTTTGCTGATGTTGAACAATAAGTGGATTTGCAAGGTCTGTAATTTCAGATAATGACAATAGAAAATTACCCAGATTCACTGTGATTTGTTTGTGCATCATTACCTTCCTCATTAGTAACGCTGAACCAGTAATAAGGCAACGTTACTCTGAATGTCACCCGGTTGCTTAATCCAATGTGTGCTCGTTTCACCTTTGCGTAAATGAACGAAAACACATTAAATACCCCTGTCTTCTGATTTGTTATTGATAGTATATGATACAATATCTGATGGAAGTTGCCAAGAGAGGTTCTTCGTAAGAAACTATTTCAGTGATCGGTATCGGGCTTTAGATGATTAAAGAACGTAGACATATCATAAATTCATCATGTAGTTCGATAATAGAATCTGGGTTATGGCTATTATAGGCCTCTATTAATCGAGGTAAAATTTGTTTTAGCGTTTGTTTCGACATGGCTATACCTCTTTTGGGTATCTGAATCGTGCTGCGACATTTTTTCCATGGAATAAATGGTACAAAAGAAAACAAAATGCTCCACATATCGAAACAGCCACATACATTCCCCGGTAACCCGTGAAAGGAATAAGGAACCCAGCTATCAATGGTCCCATTCCCATTCCTATATCCGCTAACGCAAAATAGGTAGAATTAGCTAATCCAATACGATGCCGTGGCACTAATTTTACCGCAATAGCCTGAGTGATGGGTTGTATAGTTCCAACTCCCATTCCAATCAAACCTGCGGCTATCAGAAGTATATAACCGGTATTCGCCTGGCTGAATAAAATGATTCCTATAGTAAATAGTACAATTGCCGGATAGATGATTACATTCTCTCCTTTTATATCAAACAATCGACCGGTAATTGGCCGCGTAATCAGAATGACTGCGGCATAGACAATAAAAAAGAAACCGGCTGCATTTGACAGATTAATGTTGTCTGAATACATTGCAAGAAACGTCATAACAGTGGAGTAGCAGAAAAAACAAACATACAAATGACTGATATCGGAATGACTTTAGATTCGAAAAAACTATTCAGGCTGAATTGCTTTATTTCGTTCAATTGTTCATTGGTCAATTCTAATGCAGGTAAAGAAATTAAAGGCATGATCAGCAGGCATGCTCCTGATATAATAGTGCACACCATAAAAATTGCATTAAAACTACCCTGCTGGATAAGGAGCATCCCGATAAAAGGTCCTATTGCCATTGCTATTATCTGGCTTAAACCAAAATATCCTATGCCTTCACCACATCGTTCTTTAGGAACAATAAATGCAACTATTGTTGCCGTTGCTGTTGTGGTAATGCCAAATCCTGCGCCGTGCACAAAGCGTACAACTAACAAAAGCGAAACGCTGTTGACACAAAAATACAGGAACGACATTACAAAACTTAAAACCAATCCGATATAAAATGTTTTTTTATAACCAATCAATCCTATCCATTTTCCGCAAAACAAACGGGCAACCAATCCGCCGATTATAAAAATGCTTGCCGAAAAACCAGCTTGACCGAGTGATGAGTTGAATGTTTTTATTGCATATGAAGATATAACAATCATTAAAAAATAAAAACACAGAGCTGTTAAAAAATTAACTGAAAATGTTGCAATAAAATTGCTTGTCCATAATTTTGATTTACCAGAACTCATATAATACTTTCTAATCAAGTGATACCATTAAACTACCCCGTTACCCTGCGTATGATATGCAACAGCAGATGCGGATACAAAATACTGTAGCGTGACTGCTAACCATAACATATATTTTTCTGCTATTAAAATAAAGCGTTTCAGGAGCAAGGGAATGCCGGTTAAAATCCGGAGCGGACCTGCCACTGTAATCCCAATACCAAGCCCTGCAAAGGTGCTTGGGGGCTGTCAATCCAGGCCACTGTCCCGATGTAAAAACCGGGATGGGAAGGCGACAGTACCGGGAGAGCCAGGAGACCTGCCTGAATGCTTTCAATTCTTTTGAACTTTCAGGTATAAGGTTCAGGGAGGCTTCTTTTGGTTTTTCATGTCCGTTCATTGGGCAGCGTTTTATTCTGTGCGTTTTGTCTTGTCTGCATTTTTTCTGGTACACTTTCGGTTGTACGAGGCGATAGCCTTGAAACTGACACGCCAGAATCCGCAACTGTATCAGGCGTTACTATAGATTCCTTAGCCACAGATCAGCTCCAACCCCAATCAAGCTCACCTAAAGTGTCTGATACGACTGGTGTTGTTACACTGGACAAAGTGGTCGTTACCGCAAACAGACGGCAACGATTGCTTGAAACTTCACAATCTCTCTCGATAATCAAGCCGGGTGAGTGGATTGGCACCAGCAAGAGTATCGCGGATGTAGTGGCCGAACAGACCGGTGTGCAGACTCGCCGGTATGGTGGAACAGGAAGCTTTCAAACCGTAACAATTCGTGGGGTGCAGGGTAATGAGGTCCTTGTGCTGTTAGATGGCGTACCGCTTAACTCAGCCATGGGTGGTGCAGTTGATCTGGGTGCGATCAGTCCGGACAGGATAGGTGAAATTGAGGTTTATAAAGGCATAACTCCGGGAGAGTTCGGCGGGAATTCCATGGGTGGTGTAATAAATATGAAAAGCAAGTCTTCAATGAAAGCACAGTCGCTCAGTGCTCAAATAACCCTTGGCGCGTATGGGTATCAGAAGTACGGTATAGAGACCAATCATTGCTTTTCGGATGAATGCAGAATATTTGGATCGCTTAACTTTGCCAAATCGGACAACAACTGGCCATATCTGGACAGGAATAAAACGCCCTATAGTAGAACTGACGACAAGATTCGCAAAGTGGAGAACCATCACTATAATTTCTTTGAAGCAAGAATGCATCCCTCATTTTATATGCCGGGTGGGCGGACTCTGGCAGCAGGCATTACATATTCACTATCGAAAGCAGGTATTCCCGCATCCGAAGGTTCAACCAACAGAACTGCAAAACACGGACAAGACCTCCTCGTTTTCACTTTCCGGCTTTCTCAGAAAGAACCATCCCAAAGCTCGAACATCATTGTTACGCCGGAAATTGGCTATGTAAAGTGGGCTGATAAAACCTTCTGGACAAGTCTTGATGAAAGTATGGGTACATCGCATGGTACAATAGCATCAGCACCTGATTCCTATGGTGAATCAAAAACAGATTTACATATAATACACGGCTCCTGCGTTGCCGATATGTTTTTTACCGATAACCTTGGGGCTCAGTTAACTATACAAGGTAAGCATTCACAGATCGCAACGATGACGCATGTTTCCGGTTTTCCCCATGGCGACTGGCCTGGCAATTCACAGGAATTGTCCCTCGCGGGTGATGTCAATGGCTCTTTGCCAGCAGGTCGGCTAAGTTTTGGAGCAACAATAGGAGGAAGCATAAAGGCAATCCATAGTGCCACGAATGGCGGTCAAAACACAGTGCTTGAAATGACCGTTATATCATCCGACACAATGGAATATCCCTGGTCTGTGTATGGTGGTGTTCAATGTCGTTTTGAAGAGGTGTTAAATGTTTTTATCAATGCTGCGCGATACAGTAAAATTCCAGGATTGCGTGAAAAATACGGGACAAACGGGGCGGTTATACCTAATCCCGAACTTATTGAAGAAATAGGCACTACCATAGAAGCCGGGACTCGTTTTTTATCCAGGCGTTTTTTCGCTGAAGCGGTTCTGTTCAGGACCGAAACCCAAAATGGCGTAGTAATGCTGTCAGATGGCAATATGACAAAACCGGTCAATCTTGCAGCAAGCATGACTACTGGTATAGAGGCGTCACTTTGGGTGCAACCATGGGATTTTATCAGAGCGGATTTGAGGGCCACTCTGCAAAATGCTGAAAACGGTACTCACCTTTATTCCTATTACGGGAAAAAATTACCCAATGAACCGGATCTGAGCTGGTTAGGGAAAATTTCGGTTGGTTCGTTCAAGGGAATTGAAGTCGGGTACTGGCTCGATTACAAATCCTTTTTTTTCAGGGATTTCGGCAATACCCCCGGACAGCGTGTCCCCGAAAATAAAAATGATCAGGGTATGTTGTTTCATAATGCGCAGATCTTATGGAAACCGAATTCACACCTGGATTTTAGTGCTTCTATCCGCAATTTCAACGGGAATTCATTCCGGTATGAGGAAATGACGCGTTCTGCGGAAAGCGGTTATTCATGGATTCTTTATCCTGTAAACGAATGGCGTATTACTGCGGGATATTCATTTTGAAAAATCAAAACTGCATTATTCATACCCTGATACGATAAGAATATAAAAAAAAGTAATTACTTGACAAAAGGAGTGTTCGGCATGTTCTCGAAACGAATAGCAGGCCTTGTTTGTGCTTTGGCAATGGTTTTTATTTCTCTCACAGGATGTTTTGATAATCCGATAGTACCGGATTCGTCAAGCGGAGCCGCAAAACTTTTTGTATGCGAATCAGACTTTCAATCCGGTCTTCTTGAATGGATGTCGACAAGTGAGACAAGTATGTCATCATCGAATCTTTCCATCTATAGTGATGCTGGAGTAAGATCTTTTGGCGGGTATTTATATGTGATAGAACATTACGGAGCAGATAATATTCTCAAGTTTGATCCATTAAAACGTGACCAGTCGGGAGTTGTGTACCAGACGCACCTGGGCGACAACTGGAACCCGCAAGATATCGAATTCCTGAGTGCCACAAAAGCATACATTTCAAATATGAACCAGCCAAATATTTCGATATTTAATCCATCAAGCGGTGCGGTGATCTCACACATCGACATCTCGGCGTACACCTTTCGGCCCGACAGTAACTCAAGTCCTTATGCCAATGACTTGCAGCTTGTAGGGAGCGATCTGTACGTTCTGTTGCAACGCCGCAACGGGTATAATCCCGGGGCCCCATCACTTATTCTTAAAATCAATACTGTTACCAATATTGTTGTCGATACAATTTCTCTTCAATTCAAAAATGGTTATGGTATGGCATATGCCGACGGAGCGCTTTATGTTTCGAATCCAGGCAGTTCTTATTCAATTGGTGATGGTGCTATTGAAAAAGTGGATTTGTCAACAAACGTCGTAAGTACAGTTATCGATGAAACGATTCTGGGTGGCAACCCAAACCATATCATACACAAATCGGGTTCACGCTTTTATATAACCAATTATATCGAATGGAAAAATACCAAAGTCGTGGAGATCGATGCTGCAACCGGAACTGCCGTAGCAACATTACCGGGCGCAAAAGATGCATTCGGCGGGATCTATTATGACGATGTCGAAGGTAAACTGTATGTCGGTGAACGCGATGCCACTGAAATGGGGGTTCGCGTATACAAAGATAATGTAGAGGTTGGATCGGCTATCAAATCTTCAAATAGTCTGCCGCCTACTGGTATGGTGATAGTTCGTTAAAAGATTGTATGTGTGCGGGTGATTGTTACCATTACGATCGCCCGTATATTTTCAGAAAAAAGATAAAACAGATATGCATTTACAGCAGTTTGTGCACAACTGTGGGATGCATTCTTTTTGCTGCTGCGATTGGTAACTATAATTGTGTGGCGCTTATTGACGTAAGGAAATGGCCTTGAAAACAACTGCTAAATCAATAATGATCCAGGGTACTGCCAGTTCGAGCGGTAAATCGCTCATTACTGCTGCACTGTGCCGCATTTTTTACCAGGACGGCAAAAAGATCACTCCGTTCAAAGCCCAGAACATGTCGAACAATTCGTTTGTCACCCGCGATGGCCTGGAAATGGGACGAGCGCAGGTAGTGCAGGCGTATGCAGCAGGGCTTGAGCCCGATGTGCGCATGAACCCGGTACTGCTTAAACCATCGGGCGATACCGGTTCACAGGTTGTTCTTAATGGTAAATCGGCTTTTACCATGAACGCGAAAGAGTGGCACGAGACCAGAAATCAGTTACGCTGCACGATTCGTCAATGTTATGAGTCGTTGGCATCCGAATACGAAATAATCATAATCGAAGGTGCGGGAAGTCCTGCGGAAATCAATCTTAAGAAGAATGATATTGTCAATATGGGTATGGCAAAAATGGCCGATGCTCCGGTAGTTATTGTGGGCGATATTGACCGGGGCGGCGTGTTCGCGTCGCTTGTGGGCACCATGCAACTGCTTGATTCCGATGAACGCGCCCGTGTCAAGGGATTCATCATCAATAAATTCAGGGGCGATGTCGGGTTGCTCAAACCGGGGCTTGATGAACTGGAAAAACTCACCGGTGTTCCGGTTCTTGGGGTGGTGCCGTGGATAAACCATTCAATTGATGACGAAGACAGTGTTGCACAGCGGTTGAACTGCAAAAAATATGCACCAGCAGAAATCGACATATGCATCATTCGCCTGCCGCATATTTCGAATTTCACGGATTTTATTCCGCTTGAATCGGTACCCGGCGTGCAAGTACGCTGGTGTAGCAAAGCTGCTGAAATCGGATCGCCCGATATGCTGATTCTTCCCGGTACCAAAGCAACCATCGCCGATCTTAAGGCGCTCAGGGATGCTGGTATTGCAGATTCTATTACGACCTATGCCCGCACTGGCGGTACAGTGCTGGGAATCTGCGGCGGCTTTCAAATGCTGGGAAATGTTATTGGCGATCCGCATCATACCGAAAGCGTCTGCGATTGTGAAGCTGGTTTGCAGCTTCTTGATATGTCAACAGTATTTCATGACAATAAACGAACCACGCAAGCTATTGTGACCATTCAAGGCAACAGCGCCTGGCCATTCAGGGAACTTTCAGGTGTGCAGGTCAACGGATATGAAATTCACATGGGACAAAGCGAATTCGGAGAATGTGTACCATTTACCATTGGTATCGATGCACAGGGTATCAAATCAGTGATAGGTGTTGCCGACTTGACAGGACGAATTTTCGGTACTTATTGTCATGGGTTATTCGATACGAAAGCGGTAGTGTCAGGTGTTGTCAATTCATTGCGAAAGGCAAAGGGGCTTCCTGGCATCCAGTTCGAACTAATTGACAGGCAACAGGCTTTGGATAAAGATTTAAACCAGCTTGCGGATATCTGCAGAGTGCAGCTGGACATGAATAAAATAGCACAAATTATTAACGATAACACAACGCTGCAATAGGATGTGAGCATTTTTGCAATGCAAAATGTGACAATAGCTTGCGTAGAGCATCACGATTCAACTGCGGATTTTAGTGGCCGGATACTCCTGCGCATCGCTTCTTGCCATGATCGATGAATCCGGAAGTCACTCCCGATTTCATGGCCTCTCTCCGGATGCACTCAAATCGCAGGCCGACGCAATGGGAGTCCCGTTACGAATAGCAGCTGCATCGTGGGGAAACTATGAGAAGCAGTTCAAGGAGCTGGTTGTTTTCTTTAGAAACGAAAATATCCCTTATGGTGTCTTTGGTGACATTGATCTCGAACCGCATCGTGAATGGATTGTGCGAGTGTGCCGCGAGTCGGGTGTAACGCGTTCTTCTCGATTCAGGTTCCGGTTTTCATATACTTTTCAAGCATCTCAATGAGTTCAGCTTTTCGAAATGGCTTTCCTATACTTGCCGTAAATCCATATTCAACAGGATTTTTCATAACAGTACCATCGGCATAGCCGCTTGCAACAAACGCTGGTGTTTTGGCATCTATCTTTCTCAATTCCGCCACGGCCTCCATCCCGCCCATCCCGCCAGGTACAGTAAGGTCAAAAATCACTCCGGCTATGGGCCTTTTTGCTTCCCTTTCTGCAATAAAAAACGATAGAGCATCCTTGCCGTTGTCCCTACAGATTACTGAATAACCGAATGATTCGAGCAACTGTTTAAGAATGTCACGCATAACTTCTTCATCGTCCATCACGAGAAACGTTCCGCATCCCTTATGTTGGAGGCTCTGCTGTTTAACAATGTCGCTGGCTTGTGTATCTGTTGCAGGTAAATACACATGGAAGATACTTCCTTTACCGAGCTCGGAATCGACATCAATGCAGCCGCCATGTCTATTGATTATTGAGTAACACGTGGCCAGACCAAGTCCATGCCCTTTTGTTTTTGTCGTGAAGAATGGGTCGAATATCCTTGCGAGTAATTCCTTCTTGATGCCAACGCCACTATCTTTTACAGATACTTTGACATAATTTCCTTCAGAAAGTAGCGGATGCTCCTTTTCGGATAGAGAAACATTCTGAGCAGAAACATTGATACTGCCGCCTACCGGCATTGCTTGCTGAGCATTGATGATCAGGTTGTCGATAACCTGCCCGATCTGATTCCGGTCATAATTACAATTCCAAAGATTTTGTTGAATGTTGAAATCACAGGAAACATTTGTTCCACTGAGTGCAAACTGTGCGGTTTCCTTTACAAATGGAAACAATGACGCAATTTTCTGAACAGGCGCTCCTCCCTTAGCGAAGGTAAGCAGTTGTTGCGTAAGAGCCCTGGCTCTTTCAATGGTAGAAACTGTTTTGGAAAGAAATTCAGAGGTTTGCATGTCTTTCGCTGATTCAATGGCCATATCTATGTATCCATAGATACCGCCAAGAAGATTGTTGAAATCATGGGCAATGCCACCGGCAAGTACTGCCAATGAATCGAGTTTTGACGACACCTCTAAAGCGGTTTCCAGTTTCTTTTTTTCCGTCATGTCACGAAAAACCAGAACAACGCCTATAGTCCTACTGTCCCTGTCCTTGATTGGTGCGCCGGAATCTGCAATTATCCGCTCTGTGCCATCACGCGAAATGAGGAGCGTGTGATTTGCCAACTCAATGATTTGTCCGGAAGCAAGCACTTTTACAACAGGGTTTTCGTGAGGCTCACGGGTGCTCTGGTTTATAATATTGAAAACCAAGGAGAGTGGTTTACCCTGTGCTTCATTTTGCTTCCAGCCACAGAGTTCTTCGGCAACTTTGTTCATTAAGACAATAGTACCATAAATGTCGGTAGTGATAACCCCGTCACCAATGCTGCGCAGGGTTACTGCGAGACGCTCTCTTTCCGCAGATATGACCTCTTCCGTCTGTTTACGCTCAGTGATGTCCTGATTGACGATCACGGCACCCTGGATCGCGCCGTTGTCGTCCAGCACAGGGGCGGTGAAATTGAGAATGATCTTTTTCTGGCCGTCGAAGGTATCGATCTCTAACTCTTCGTCCAGGGTAGTCGTCCCTTCGCGTATGGTGCGGGCGAGTGCCCAGTCATCGGTGGCGATCTCTTCGCCGGAAGGCAGGCGCCGGGCTTTAAAGACGCCATACTGGGAGGGGTCTACGCGGGGTTCTGCGCCCCAGATATTCACACCGGCGGGATTGCCCCGCAGGAGTTTGCCGGTCTTGTCGGCAAACCACAAGCCGATGGGCAGGATATCGAAGATTTTCTGCAACCGGCTTTCGCTTTCCCTCAGCGCCTCTTCCGCCTGTTTCTGGTCAGTAATGTCACGGAATTCTACCACCCGAACCTCTTTGCCGTGATAGGGAATTTGTCTGCCTTCAAGGCGAACTGGATATTCCCGTCCATCTTTACGCACACCAACCGCTTCATAGGGCTTCTCATACCCGGCCAAGATGTGATCCATTACCCACTGTCTGCTCTGCCCGGCGATTAACAATAAACCATCCATGCCGATGAGTTCCTGCTGAGAATATCCGGTGATCTCAGATAGTCCTTGATTGCAATCCAGAATCAAACCCTTGTCATGGATAACGATGCCGCCAAAGGAGGCGTTGTGCAATACCTTAAACCGCATTTCACTTTCTACGGCACGTTTTTTTTCAGATCGCAACACCAGTTCAGTCTGTTTCTGCTTCACCATCGACCCGATAAGTCTTGCAGTAGCATGGAGACGTTTTTTTGCCTGTTCAATAATAAATAGCGGGCGTGATTGGTAAGTTTTGGTTTCGGCAAGGAGGTCATCATATTGAACGTTGTAATCATAAGCGAGCTTTTGGAGTTTTGCCTTTTCCTGTGGAGGATCACCATAGCCGAAATTAATCGCACCCACTACTTTATCACCTGCCATGATCGGTTCACAGTACATCCTGATGCCCCCGTTGCATTCAATATCCACAGGTCTGCATTCAGCAATGGCAATACGGGCACAATTAGTCCAGCATGACTCATGACACAGCCACCGGCCTGAATTTAATGCTTTTACATTATCCGAAGTATCGCATAATTTTCGTGAGGCATGGTCCATCATTTGGCACCAGCGTGAAGCAAAAATGCCAAAGGCATAATCGCCGTTTACCTCATAGATTGCAGAGGATGTTCCAAGTAGTCCAAGATAGTCTTCTGCAACTTCCCTTAAAAGTTCCTGGCCAACGGATTTCAAAATAATACCGTTTACATTCAGTTCGGTCAGGTCCCCATAGTTACCTCTATCGGCAGTCTGATAGCTTCTATCTTGTGTTGGCTTTGGGGTAAGCATCCATTCAATATCCTTCAGCCGTACTTCGGTCTGTTTATGTTCTGTGGTGTCATGTATCACTCCAATTAAAAATTTCTTACCGTGTTCGTTAACATATCGCGTTTTTTTGGTTACTACAATTCTGGTAGTTCCATCTTTTCCGGTGAGCAATTCTTCACACTGGTTCTCCTCCCCGGATTCAAGGACTAATTTGTCGATTTTCAGGAAATGCTTCATCTGATATTCCGGCAATGATTCACCCAGTGTTTTACCAAGTATGTTCTCCCGCGCAATCCCCAACATACTACATAAAGCATCGTTGACAAAAACGAATCTGGACTCCTCATCTTTTACAAAGACAGGATCACCTGCGGCATTCAGGATATTGTTCAGAAAAATGTTGAATTCATATAGTGATTCTTTCTCCTGAATGCGAGACAAGTTTTTTCCCTTTTTTTCTGACGTGCTCAATTGTTTCATCCTTTCTTATCTACCCACCGATGGGCAGATTTCTTTGGATCGGCTCAATTGCATTATACATTACAGTGAAGATGTTGTTCAACGAGTTAGTAAAGTATGTAGTCATAAAGCTATAAATCCTATCCATAATTCATAATCAACGGAAAATAAAACTACAACGTACAATTTGGTGTTTACAAATAAACAATTGGTACAGAATTACATTTCAAAAAACTGGCGCGAAGCGATTTTGTTCAACGGGTTGCGCGACGCGCTCGCTGTACTAAACTGTAATGCGGAGTCTTCGGAAATTTACTTTACGGTATGGCAAGCTGCCGCTGATATTAGTAAGAAGGCCGTCCCTGAAATTACAATGTAATCCATATAATTGAATAAACTGAGTCACGTAATAAACGTATGCAGCAATTTGTTGAGCTCAATTTAACCTAAATCTGGAACAATAGATGGTCTATAGATGTCAGGTAAAAATTGTAATCCGGTTTAAAATCCGATAAGCGCTATCTGGTTTTTATGTCACTATTTTTAAACCACTTTTTTGCGCTATCGCTTCGATGAGGACAGCCGGGCCAGCAGCAAGGTCTTTTCCTGCCTTCCATGATCTCCACTGATAAACGTTCAATATGTTCTTTACGGGTTTCCACAGTTTTTACAATAGTAACCCAGCAAATCCACTCATTGCGGGCGAGAGCAGTGAGACTATTCCATTTTGAAAGCAGTGTTTCATCGGAGGCTAAAACTTTCTTCAGATCTTCCGGGACTTCGTGAACAACGCCGCATGCAATTCCTATGTTCTTCATAATAGCACCCTTTCTTTTAATCTGATAGCAATGTGCCGGGGAGGTAAGGCAAATAAACCTGTTGTCCCCTTGTACTTTACAAAAGAGGCCCGCTCGGCGACATTGTGCTGATAATGTCTTCAAATACACTTATGTTATAATCAAAGAGTTCCGATTTTGTCCAGAATGCAATTCTTATATTGCAGGTGTTGATTCTAAAGAAGTATTCCACAAACCTGAAACCCATCTGATCGTAGACCCACTTGTACGCGGGAAGTTCTCCGATTACTGCCTGTGTTAAGCCGTATTCCTTCTGCACATCGCTTTTGTTTGCATCACGTATGTTTTTTGCAAACTGCTCAACGGGAAAATTAAAGTTGGAAGCAATGCATCGCGACCCGTAAAGTCCGTCAGCAGTTGCTCCGGCATACAGAAGTTCCTGGTTGCGTTTGTGAAGCGATCGGGCAAGTGCTTTTGTCGTATTGTCCATCTCGTACTCTTCAGTAAACAGATACCACCCCCGCTTATACGTGATAATAAACTGAAGACTCTTATTCTCATAGATCGCATCTTCAATATAAAAATGCCCATCATAAAATCGCTTCAGTTGCGGTGCGCATGATGTCAAAAACATCAGTGCTGTAACTATACAAAAAATAATAAATTTACTAAATGACATAATTTTCCTTAATTGGCAAGGAAGGAGGACGCTTCCAGCGGGGGATCAATTTCCTTCTTCCTTCTTCCTTCTTGCTACTTGCTACTTGCTACTTGCTACTTGCTACTGGCTACTGGCTACTGGCTACTGGCTACTGGCTACTGGCTACTGGCTACTTCCCCCCGCTCCACAGTCACTCCGTCTCTCAATCGCCGCTCCCAGTGAAAGAAGCCTCTTGTCGATGTGCTCATATCCTCTGTCAATCTGTTCGATGTTATTGATAATACTCTTTCCCTCAGCGGCCAGTGCTGCGATTAAAAGAGCATAACCCGCGCGGATGTCCGGTGAACTAAGTGTCGCAGCGTAGAGCGGTGATGATCCGACGATGACACAGCGGTGAGGATCACAGAGGACAATCTGTGCTCCCATGCCACGCAATTTGTCGGTAAAAAACAGTCGGGATTCAAACATTTTTTCGTGAATGAGACAGGTCCCTTCCGACTGGGTTGCTGTCACAATCATGATTGACATAAGGTCACTCGGAAAACCCGGCCAGGGTGCATCATCGATACGTGGTACCGCACCGCCAAGGTCTTTGCGTATTTTCAACGGCTGACGTCCCGATACATGAAGCGAATGCTGCTCCTTGTTGATATCAACAATAACACCGATACGTTCAAACTGAAACAGGATCATCCTCATCACCGATGTGTCAACGCCGGTAATGGTGATATCAGATTGTGTTGCGGCAGCAAGCCCGATAAATGAGCCGGCCTCAATGTAGTCACTGCCAACGGTGTGCTCCACAGGTGTTATCACCCTGTTGTCAGATCCGTGAATGGTGAGAACATTCGATCCGATGCCCTCAATCCTGATACCAAGTTTCTCAATAAAGCGGCATAGACCCTGTACATGAGGTTCCGATGCGGCATTTGCTATGATCGTAACACCGTTTGCACCGGCTGCGGCGATCACCGCATTTTCTGTCGCGGTCACTGATGCTTCATCAAGATAGATATCTGCACCACGTAGACCCGGCTGCGCATCAAGAACAAAATTTATCTCCTGAGTAATATCGGATGACACTTTGCGTTCAATCTGGAATTTTGCACCAAGCGCCTGAAAAACGAGAAAATGCGTATCAAGGCGGCGATGACCGATCATATCACCACCCGGCTGACGAATGATTGCCTGTCCGGTGCGAACCAGCAGTGATGACGCAAAGAGGATTGATGCCCGTATGGCACTTGAAAGTTCAAGCGGCAGCACTGATGTTTTCAGGCCTGATGAATCAATGGTTACAGACCCGTTTGTAATCGGAGTGACTTTTGCCCCAAGGACTTCGGCAATTTTGAGCATGTTGCGAACATCCGCAATATCCGGGACATTTTTAAAGGTTACCGGTGCTTTACTGATAAGTGCAGCAGAGATAAGCGGCAGAGCTTCATTTTTATTCCCCGCTACCTGGATAGATCCACTAAGTTTCCGCTTGCCATCAACGATAAATGCGCTCATCCAGAACTCCTTCATCAAACAGTGATGAATCGTAACAACTTAATTCAGCAGATGTACCGATGTTCTGACACGGTGATCCCACCGGAACATGCTGTAAATACACGTTAAGAAATTACTTTCCGCATTAATAAAGAAGAAATAGTATATTATTATAGTACAGAGATTCAGATGTAATTAGTGGATCCCGTAGAACCTGACTTTGAACGTATCTGTTTTTTATTATAATTACCTCTGTTTGCGTTTGTGCTATTTCTTGACTAATGCCTCTATAATGGGAATTCTTCTTTAGATAGTGAGTGCACGCCGCCTGCAACGTCTTGCGGATTTCGAGCTATATAAGGGAACAACCAATTTTCATAGTAGGGATCAAGAAAGAGCCCGCAGGCAGAGGTTTTTTTACTTGGAGAGAATCAACTTCTCATACTGCCAGAGTAGCGAATCAGCCAGTGCACTTTTTTCACCAAGATGCCGTAACGCCAGCGCTACAGATTCGATTGTCGAAAGCCCCTCTTTCTTTGATTGGTTGCGTAACGATTCATGCTCGGGATTAAGGGTGATACGATTGAGCTTTAGAAACCAGGGATTGCGCCACCAGAGCGTTTTTGCCTGTTTCCAGGAACCATCAAGCGCGATAATTCCCCGGAGTTTGATTTCACTCTGAAGAATCGGTTGATCTTTTCGGTCAAATATTTCCACGGGTGATAAACTCTGAGCATGTCCCTTCAGGTAGAGGATACCCCACTGTGATGGCTGCTCATGTTCGCCTGCCACAGATTTAAAATTCGGCCACGATAGCCCTGCAAAAACCTGACAGTTTCGCAAAATCAAACCGCAAAGGTGTGCAGAATTCAATTTTTTTAATTGTTCCTGAGGATGCTGAAGAATGATCACACGCAGCTTGTTGCTAAATGATGTAACCTTTTTACAGATACAGTCTCTTTTATCCCGGTAACAGGTTGGACAGATGTTGCTTTTATCGAAACGCGCATGAACACGCGGATCTTTTTCTTCAACGAGCTTTTTGTTTTCTGTGGAGTTCATCAGGGCTTTCATTGTTGGATGTATGATTCGTTTTCAACAATAGATAAAAATAACATTATTCAGGTGATAACGGTAAAAAAGTATGAAAGTATCGAATATCAGATTTCAAACTCTGAGGTTTAACGTGTACATAGCGCAACGATCCGTTGGTGTGTTGCTATTTGCTAACAGCTACTGGCTACTGGCTACTGGCTACTGGCTACTGAATTCTGAATTCTGAATTCTGAATTCTGAATTCTGAATTTTTAAACCACTGGAATACTCCCTGGAGCAGAAGTATTTTACATTAACCGGTTCAGTAATGCAGCTAATTTTAAATTTCGCGGGGGTTAGGTTGTATGGGCAATAAGTCAGAAGTTCAGTGTACGCAGAACACCAAATGTCGTACCCGTTGCAAACCGGTTCCTGGTCAGGGTGATGTTTCCCGGAGTGTAACGGTATTTCACTACAAGGCAGGTATATTCTAATGACTCCTGAACTGTTTGTGCTGCTGACGCTTCTGTTAAATCTTGTATTGTCGGTAACGGTGGTATTCCGAAAGTATCAACGGAAAACGACGATTCCGCTCTTAGGTATCGGAGTGCTACTTCCGGTGGCTAATTATCTGGGAATACGATTTTTTAATCATACGCTTCAGATTGAATTATCTCATGTTTTTGTCAAACTGTATTTTGGCTTGTCTGTCATTGCAATTGTTTTAATTACCTATATATCAAGTACCTTTCTGCGTGCCGATAATCGGCTGTTTTTTTTCAAAGAAAAAATATCTGTAAATGTCAATGTGTTCTATCTGATGATACTGTTCACAGTACTTGCATCAGTATTTCTTTTGCCGACAGAGACTATCAGCAGCAAGGATATTCTCCTGATGAACAGTGTGCAGTTTGATCTTCTGATGTTTCTGATTCTTGCGCTTCATACGTATGCACTGTTCTCGCTTGAAAGAACATGGCACTATGCACACGAATACCAGAGGAGGATAACAAGGCTTTTTTTTATCCCAATGATTGTACTGGTAGTATGTAATGTTTTCTTTTATACAACGACTTACGTATATCATTCAATCAACTCGATGATACTTCAGATGAACCTGGTTGTTCAGGGTATTACCTTTCCTGTATTGTTAATTGGATTCTTCAGATATCGTATTGGAAATGAAAAGGTGACCATTCCGAGAAATACCGTGTATTCATCATTTTCGCTCTTTCTCTGCGGGGCGGCATTTCTTGGACTTGGGACAACGCTGTATTTGTTTAAAATCCTGAATATCGATTTTGAATGGTTTGAATCAACCCTTCTGGCATTTTCAATTGCATTCCTGCTGTTTCTTCTTGTGTCCAGTGGAAACATGCGAAGAAGAATTATCCGGTTTGTAAATAGTCAGTTCTATTCGAACAAGTATGATTACCGGGATCAGTTTTTTCGGTTGAATCAGGCGTATCTTGATAGCACAACGCTTGACAATGCGGTTATCAACCTGGTGGAAAATATAAAATATGCGGTGACCGCCACTGATGCATTCGTGTTTCTGAAAGATCCTCATTCGAACAGTTTTACCCTGAAACGGAATCCTGAATTCGGGACGATGGATAGTATTACAATTCCTGCCAATGATCCTCTTGTGCTGGCATTCGAGAAAGATACTGCACCACTTGTTCTCAATCATCTGGATGCCACAGAACGGGAACAGGATGTGCTTGCAACACTTGATAAAAGAATATTGTCGTTGTCACCGACAAATGTTTTTCCTATCATGCATAACGACAGTATCAATGGTATCCTGTTAATTGTGACAAGATCACGCATGCTTGACATTGAGGATAATGCGTTGATACATGTTTTTACACAGGCAATCGGTTCCTTGTATCATAAAAACTTTCTTAAGCAGAAAGAGGTTGAAAGCGGACAGTTTCAATCGTTCAATCAAATTGTATCATTTGTTGTTCATGATCTGAAAAACCAGATAGCTACATTATCATTGATTGCGAAAAATGCAGATACCTATATTGAAAACCCGGAGTTTCAGAAAAGTCTTATCAGGTCAATCCGTACCTGTACAGGAAATCTTATTGAACTCACCGACAAACTTTCAAAAAGCCGTAAGGGGCTCGTCTTTTCTATCACCAATGAACCTGTCCTGCCAATAATCGTGAAGGTACTTACAGGTCCGCTGGTGACAGCAAATGATGGTGTAACTGTTGAATGGATCAATAAAGAGAGCTGTAACGCGTCAATTGATAGTACGGCACTTGAGCATGTCGTTATTAATATCGTAAAAAACGCGATTGAAGCAATGGAGGGAAATGGCACCCTGCGTGTGTATTGCGGTAAAGCAGACTGTAACACGATGGAAACCCTGAAGCGTTTCAACCTTTCAGATTCACAAATAGGGAAACGGACTGCGGTTATATCTATTGAAGACAACGGGTGCGGTATGGATAATGATTTTGTTGAATACAAACTGTTCAAACCGTTTGAGACGACAAAAGACAAGGGAATTGGTATTGGGTTATACCAGTGCAAAACATATATTGAAAAAATGAATGGTATATTACTCTGCAGCTCCAAAGCTGGTGAAGGGACTGCATTCTGCATTTTACTTTAACATAACAGATGGAATCGCTACATGTCATTACTATTAATAGCTGAGGATAATCAGGCGTTACGTGAAAATATGAAATGGGCATTGGTTTCCGAGTACAGTGTTATCGAAGCAGAAACTGCTGATGACTGTGTCAACCTGTTTAAATTGAAGAAACCAGACCTTGTGTGCCTCGATATGGGACTCGACAATGAACCATTAAAGGGTCTTGAAATAATTGATGCATTACTGACCATTGACCGGAATGCGAAAATTATTGTCATTACCGCAAATACGTCATCAACGGTCGGGCCGGAGTCTGTTCGAAAAGGTGCATTCGATTTTTTTAACAAACCGGTTGATATTGATCAGTTAAAAATAGTGATAAACCGTGCATTAAAACGAAGCGAACTGGAAAGACAATTACCGGGAAACAATGATACGGCAGGGGTGGTACAGTCAGATGCAACGTTGTCAATGATCGGTGAAAGCGCTGTAATGAAACAGGTCTTTGAAATAATAAAAAAGCTGTCCCAAACCGACATGAACGTACTTGTCTGTGGCGAGAGCGGTACCGGAAAGGAACTCTGTGCGCGTGCGATTCATTATCACAGTGCCCGGAGAATGAAAAATTTTGTTCCTATCAACTGCGGTGCAATACCCGAAAATCTTATAGAATCAGAACTTTTTGGATATGTCAGGGGCGCGTTTACGGGTGCAAATTCTGACAAGGAAGGGCTTATAGAGTCTGCAAACTGTGGAACCTTGCTGCTTGATGAAATCGGAGAGATGCCGAAAAATCTTCAGGTAAAACTTTTGCGGTTTCTTGAGGATCAGAATGTTCAGCGGGTAGGGGATACAGTGTTGCGTAAAGTAAATGTTCGTGTCATTGCTGCGACAAACAGGAAAAATCTTGACAACGGGAATTCCGATCTCCGTAGTGATCTCTATTACCGCCTGAGTGAATTCCAGATTGATCTTCCACCGCTTCGTCAACGGGGTGAGGATATTCTTATTATCGCGCGGGCGCTTGTTGCAAAGAATCGCGAAAAATTCGGATCTGCCAGACTGCAGCTGAGTCCACGGGCAGAAAGTGCCCTGTTAAATTACTCCTGGCCCGGTAATGTACGGGAGCTTGAAAACAAACTGAGCCGGGCAAGTATTATTTGTCAAAATCAAACCATTGAACCGGATGATCTTCAGCTTGCATCGGTATCATCATTCAGTAATATGAACTTTAAGGATGCCCGCAATGCATTTGAAAAAGAGTATCTCACAAACCTGCTTAAAAAATATGATTATAACATCTCGGATGCTGCCCGTGCTGCAGAAATAAGCCGTCCGACACTCTACGATATGATGAAAAAACTCGGTTTACAAATACATACGGAATCGCATATTAAACAGTAATATATTGGGGAGAATTTACAGGATGGTAATTCTTCTCTTTCAACACTCCACTACTCACTACCCTTTGAATGGCACAGAACGAATAACTACCCTAATGGTACAATCTGCCGCTTGTAATCGCTGAAAATACACGTTGACGTAATGTTAAATTCCCTGAGTAGCGGAATCAGTGTCTGATATGATTTGCCGACAAGAAAGGGCTCATGGGCATCAGAGCCGATCGTGGTTTTTGCACCAAGCTCTCCGATTTTTTTGAGCATATAGCAGAAAAGGTCATCTTTGTCAACCGCGTTGGCCTGCGACCACATAAAACCGTTTGCATTAATCTCGATACAGCAGTCATTGTCAATAGCTGATTGTATTGCACTGTCAAGCAGCTGCCGGACAGCTGTACAACCGCCGGATGGCATCTGGAAATAACGCCATATAAAGTCAATGTGTGCTATTGATTGAAACTGGTTGCTTTTAAATGCGGCATTGACCAGACGAAAGTATTCGTTGTAAATGCGATCTGTTGGAGTCTCCTGAATCTCGGAAAGATGTTTCCAGCTGATTCGCGGCAGACAATGAACCGAACCGATTTTGAAATCAAAGCTATAATCACCGAGGGCATTTTTCAGAAGCTCATCGGCACCTTCAATAAAGTCAATTTCGAGACCGGTTTTAACGCTGATCTGGTTTTCAAATACTTCCTTAAGGTCTGAGATCTCCAGAAGGTATCTCGGGAGGTTTCGCTCATTCATTCCCCAGTCCCATAACCGTCTTTTCTGAACCTTTGATAAATAATAGCGGCCTAAATGGTCGGTAAAGCAGATCTCATGTATACCCTTTTGTATAGCAGTCTGGATATACTGGATAATCTGCCCATGTGCATGGCCGCAATAGGGGGAATGAATATGATAATCTACAATCACGATTCCTCAGACAGTAAGTTCTGCTTGTTTAAGTTTACCGAATGATTCTGCTTTTTCAAGGAGCGGATCAATACACTCCCGTATGAAATCATGCACCTGCTCCGGAGCACGTCCTACAAACGTTGCTACATCAAGAAGCTTCGCAAGTTCCTCCCTGGTAAGACCAAATGATGCATCATTCGAAATGCGTTCGATCAGATCGTTTTTATTACCTTCCATTTTAACCTGACGTGCGGCTTCCATCGAGTGAACCCGTATCTTTTCATGAAGTTCCTGACGATCTCCACCTTTTTTTACACATGCCATGATAATGTTTTCTGTTGCCATAAACGGAAGCTCATCATTGATATGTCGCTCAATTACTTTAGGATACACAACAAGACCATCAGCAATGTTGATTGCAATAAGTAAACTTGCGTCAGCGCTTAGAAACATCTCCGGAATCGAGAGTCGCTTGTTCGCGCTGTCATCAAGCGTTCTTTCAAACCACTGCTCTGCGGCGGTCATCGCCGGTGATTGACAGAGAGAAATGATGTATCTGCAAAGTGATGTCATCCGTTCGCTGCGCATCGGATTGCGCTTATAGGCCATTGCGGATGAACCGATCTGACTCTTTTCAAACGGTTCTTCAACTTCTTTCAAATGCTGCAGTAATCTGATATCGTTTGCCATTTTGTGAAGTGATTGTGCGAGTCCGCTTAAAAGTGACGCAACCTGGTAGTCAATCTTGCGGGTATAGGTTTGACCGGTAACGGGGAGTGTTTTACTGAATTCCATCCGGTTTGTAACATTTATATCAAGCTGACGTACCTTGTCATGGTCGCCATCAAAGAGCGCAAGAAAGCTTGCCTGTGTGCCGGTGGTTCCCTTGACACCACGAAAGGGCATATTTTCAATAAAGTACAGGATGTCATTGAAATCCATCACAAGGTCATACATCCAGAGGCATGCCCGTTTTCCAACCGTGGTTAGCTGAGCCGGTTGAAAATGGGTAAAGCCAAGTGTGGCAAGATCTGCATGTTTCAGGGCAAAGCCGCGGAGCAGCTCAATAAGTCCGGCAAGTCTTCCAAGCAAGAGCTTCAAACCATCACGCATCTGGATGAGATCCGTATTATCACCAACGTAGGCACTGGTTGCACCAAGATGGATTATCGGGCGTGCTTTGGGACACACTTCGCCAAACGTATGAACATGCGCCATGACATCATGACGGACTTTTGCCTCAAACTTTTTCGCGAGTTCAAAGTCGATGTTTTCAATATTTGCTTTCATCTCTTGTATCTGTTCATCACTGATCGAAAGACCAAGCTCTTTTTCGCATTCTGCAAGAGTGATCCAGAGTTTTCGCCAGGTTGAGAATTTGCATTGCGGAGAGAATATATACGACATCTCCTTTGATGCATAGCGTTCGAGAAGTGGATTGAGATACTCTTTCATTGATTCCTGATTCATCTGCTGATTCCTGATTATAAAGGTACTTGAATTACTTTCATATACATTAACAGGCGATAACGATCAAATCGACGTACAGCCGGTTAAAAAATGTTAAACGCTGCGATAATTCCCGGATTTTTATCGCCGTTTCGGAAAAACCAGAAATCAGGCAGGTAAAAAAGTGCCGGAAAAAACATTTAATATAGTTTATACCAGCACTCGCAGTTGTGTGCAATGTATTTTTATAAAAACTTGTGTTAATTTTTGTGTTGTTTGTTATATTCCATAAATATATCACTATTTTCTTGTATTGATACGAATTGTTACTGTAAAAACGTTTGGATTTTTCCGGATTTTACCGGTAAATAACATATTCACCAACGATCAGGGTGAAAGGGGTAAGATTATGGCAGCCAGGTTTTTAAAGGTACTGCTTTTTGTGGTTTGTTTGATAACCGTTCAGGTGTCATCTCAAACAATTGAAACACTTATGTCCAATGGCGTTACATTGCTTGAACGCGGTGCGTACAGTCAGGCGGTTACAGCGTTTCGTCAGGTCGTGGCAAGAGAACCGGATCATTTTGAGGGGCAGTTCAATCTTGCTTTCGCGTACCTTCAATGGGGAAGAAGTGGCAATGCTATAGAGGAGTTTAAGAAGGCTCTTGCTTATCAGCCAAAAAATTCACAGATCTGGTCGAATATGGCATTTGCATATAGTAATCTTGGGAAGAATGAAGAAGCCTTGTATGCGTTGAATCAGGCAGTTACATACGACTCAGAAAATATTCCTGCAAGAATCAATCTTGCTTCGATGTATGCAAATGCCAACCGTCCAAAACAGGCGAAGGAGCAGTACGAGAAGGTACTTGCAATAGATCCTGCACATGAGGAGGCTCTTGTCAATCTGTCGAAGTGTTATCTGGCTGAGAAACAATACGATGAAGCGATCAAGTGTCTTAATAAGGTTGCGGAAGCATATCCAAATAATGGTGAAGCGCATTTTGAACTCGCAAATATTTACTGGAAACGTCAGAACAATCTCGATAAAGCACTGGCTGAGTACAAGCTTGCGGTGACATTGACGCCTGAAAACATGGGTTTTTATGAGAACTACAAAAATGCCCTTTTGGAAAAGGGTGAGAAAGTTGATGCCATCGAACTTCTAAAAAGCGCACTGCTTAAAACCGATGATCCTTTACGGAAAGATAGATTTCAAACAGAGATTAACCGTCTTGAAACGGGAAGCAGTACCGGTCAGTCTGCTATTGCTATGGAAAAGCTTGAATCAAAAGAGAATATCTCTGATTTGAAAAGTGAACTTCGTAAAAGCAGCGTAAATGAGGGAAAACGTATTGATGCAAAACCGGTCAATGTCCTTGGTGATCTTGAATCACTCAGTGCAGATACAGCTTCAACTCCAAAACTTGATTTACGCAGTGAAGCAAAGAAAAAAGCTGCTGATAGATAATCTGATCAGTGCACATTGCCACTTTACAATGTGCACATTTTTACGGTAATTCATCCAGTGCAGCATTATAACTCATATCGTCAATACCTTAAAAAAAAGTTTGGTACCGCCGTATTAAAAATCCCATTAAGCGGCGGTTTCTCCTGTCCTAACCGTGATGGTACAAAAAGCAGTGAGGGGTGTTTGTTTTGTGATAACCGCTCGTTTAGTCCTGCTGCGTTACGGGAGGAGAATCCAAAAACACAGCTTCTTGATGTTATAAATAAAGTAAAGCATAAATACCACGCATTCATTCCCTACCTGCAGCCCTTTTCAAATACCTACGGTCCGGTGGCGCGTCTCAGAGAGGTTTACGAACCGCTACTGGATGTTGAAAACGTAGTGGGTATTGCGATTGGTACGAGGCCGGATTGCTTTGCCGAAGGTGCTGTCGAATACCTTGCAGACCTTTCAAAACGGACCTATCTTTCAGTGGAACTCGGGTTACAAAGCGCACATGACACAACGCTTACTGCGATCAACCGGGGTCATACTGCTAATGATTTTGCATCGATAGTGGAAAAACTTGCTGCATATTCAATTGAAACCGTTGCCCATGTGATGCTCGGGTTTCCGGGTGAATCTGATGAAATGATGATGGATACAGCACGTTTTCTTGCGAGACTTCCGGTGAGTGGTGTCAAGATTCATCAGGTGATGATCATACGGGGGACTGCATTTGAGCAGCTTTACAATGATAAAAAAATACTGCCGCTTAACCTTGACAGGTACAGTGAACTGCTCTGCCGCTTTCTTGAATTGCTTCGTCCCGATCAGCTCATTCATCGTATCGTCGCCGATTCTACGATTGAGCACGGACTGATTGCGCCACTCTGGAGCGCTGAAAAATCAAAAACGATCTCACACATTCATGCCCTTATGGACGCAAACCAATGTGAGCAGGGTCGCTTCTTTGTATCGAAGTAATAATTACATATAATTCGTGTAAAGATACTCAGGTAAATAGTAAACGGTGTTACAGTTTAAACAACTATTTTTTTACGTTCGTTTAAAAA
>CAYMGX010000040.1:0-33352 GCA_964390065.1 uncultured Fibrobacter sp.
AAAGACTTTCATTTTGTACCGGTGTAGCTCTATGCCTTTCTTTATCTGCATTTGCGGCTCCAAAGCAAACGACACTGAATTTGTGGACGTTTACCAACGAGCTTGAATCAAATGGTGCAATTGCACGTTTTGAGCAGCAGAACCCAGGGGTTAAGGTTGTAATCACTACAGTTCCAAATGAACAGTATTTGGATAAACTGAGACCAGTTTTGCGCGCAAATAAGAATGCTCCTGATGTATTCCTTGGTGAACAGTCACTTGTAAAAGAAATTGTTGAAACTGGTTTCTGGGACGATCTTGGCAAAGCTCCATATAACGCAGATGTTAAAGATCTTGTTCCATACCAGGTAAAAATGGGAACAGACTCAAAAGGCATTCTTCGTGCACTTTCATGGCAGACTACTCCAGGCGGCTTCTTCTACAGAAGAAGTTTTGCAAAACAGTATTTAGGAACAGATGATCCTAAAGCAGTTGGAGAGATGATCAATTCACCTGAAAAATTCATTGAAACAGCAAGAAAAATTGTAAAAGAAAGCAATGGCGAAGTAAAGATGATTGCTGGTGTTGATGATTATCAGGAATTCTCTTTCGGCAATAAAGATCAGAGTTTCATGGATAAAAATGGAAAATTGGTACTTGATCCAAAACTTTTAACCTATTTTGACATTGCGAAGACTCTTCGTGATGAAAAATTGACAGCAGATCTCAACAGATGGTCAGCTCCATGGACAGAAAATATGAAAAAATCCGGTAAGGTTTTTGGTTATGTTCTTCCAACATGGGGACTTCACTATGTTCTGAAAACAAATGCACCTGATGCTGCTGGTGATTATGGTTTGACATCTGGTCCAAATCCATATTTCTGGGGTGGTACATGGTTAGGTGTTTATAGCAAGTCAAAGAATAAAGACCTTGCATGGAAGCTCGTTAAGATGATGACTCTTGATCAGGAAACTCTCAAGTGGTGGGCAAAATCAACTGGTGACTTTGTTGGAAACCAGACTGTTTTTAATCAAATCAAAGGTGAATTCTCAGAGCCATTCCTTGGTGGCCAGAACCACTATGAATTCTTTGCCACACAGGCACCTGCTGTAAATGCTGACATCGTCTGCAAATACGAACAGAAAATCCGTGGTTTCTTCATGAATTCAATCTACGATTACATTGATGGTAAGAAAACCAAAGATCAAGCAGTAGCTTCTTTCAAAGAACAGGTAAAAGGTGCTTATCCAGACCTTTTCTAATCTTTATATAAATTAGTTCTTACATAATTTATAGTATTATCAAAGAGTGATGCGTTGTAGGTTACTACAACGCACCTTCTTTGAGTTAAACTTAAGCGGTAAGATAAATCAAAAGTGAATATAATGGATTCTGCAAAACCTATTAATTACGTTGGGAGTTTTGATGTATAAAAAAATTAATATGATTGGTTTCCTATTCATATTACCATTTTTTCTCTTTTTTCTAACCTTTAACCTGTACCCAATAATCCAAACTCTTTATCTGAGCTTTACCAGTTTTGACGGTTATCAGGATCCACAGTTTATAGGTATTGAAAACTATGTTAATCTTTTAAAAGATCCATTCTTTTGGAAGAGCTTTGGTAATACTTGGGCAATCTGGTTGCCAAACTTTTTACTTCAGATAAGTTTAGCTTTTCTTTGTGCTGTGCTTCTTACAAATATTCGATATCGGATTAAATTCGCCGGACTTTTCCGCGCCGTTTTCTATTTTCCTAACCTTGTAACAGCTGCTTCAATGGCTGTTCTTTTCACTGTGTTTCTTGATTGGCAGACAGGTGCATTAAACCAGTTACTGTTTGGTGCTGATAAATCCAAATATATTCATTGGCTTGGTGAAGCAAGAAATACAAAGATGGTAATATCTTCTATTCAAACCTGGATGTGGTTTGGTCATAGTATGATCCTGATTATGGCTGCAATTATCGGAATCCCGCAATCTTACTTTGAAGCTGCGGAGATTGATGGTGCAAGCCAGCCCAGAGTCTTTTTCAAAATTACATTGCCACTAATTTTCCCTATTTTAACTTTCGTAGTTGTTACGTCACTTATTGGAGGACTTCAGCTGTTTGACATTCCATTAGTCATGTCTACAGGTCCGGCTCTTACGGGCAAGGGTGAACCTCAACAGGCTATTATCACTATGCAGGTTTTTATGTATAATTCGGGTTTTGTCTATAACAGGATGGGGTATGCCGCAGCTGTTTCATTTGTTATGTTTGCCATAATTTCAATTATATCATTAACCTACATGAAAGTTAGTCAACGTCTGATGCTTGGAGATGATAAATGAAACAATCAGCAATTAAACTGGCAATCTATGCGTTTTTAATAGCAATTTTAATATTATGTATTGTTCCATTCTATCTTATGATCGTTAATGGGACACGATCTGCTGCAGACATTAATACGGGAGTATCTTTTATTCCCGGAAAGTTTCTGATTGCAAACTTTAAAACGATTACAGGGCAATTGGATCTGTTTACAGGTTTGAAAAACACAGCTATTGTCTGTACAATAATTATGGTAGTCAGCTCCTATGTCGCAGGCTTAACTGCATTTTCAATTGTATTTTATGAGTATCGGTTTAAAAACCTTCTATTCGGTATTATTCTTGCATCGTTAATGCTTCCTCAGGCGCTTGGATTAATCGGATACTTTGATCTCTGTATTAAACTGAATATTCTTGATACACTTGCTGCACTCGTTTTTGCAGCAGCTTCAAACGCTGCGGGAGTTTTCTTTCTTAAGCAATATACGCAATCGGTAATTCCGGTGGCCCTGATTCAGGCTGCACGTGTTGATGGCGCAAGTGAGCTCAGAATATTTCATCGCATCGCTCTTCCAATGATGCTTCCCGGTATGGCAAGTATTGGTATTTTTTCATTTGTATTCAACTGGAATAATTACATTCTTCCATTAACAATTATTTCAACACCGAGTAAGTATACTATCAGTATGGTAATCAACCAGCTAAACTCGACTGTTTATTTCAGAGATTTTGGTGCTATATATTTAGGAATTGCTATTTCGATTATACCAATCCTTGTAGTATTCGTTATATTTTCAAAAGTTATTATCAAGGGTATTGCTGGTGGTAGTATAGATAAATAGTAGAGAGTGTACAAACGGTACTTATTTAAATATCTTAAACGTAAATAACATTCTAAATATCAATGAGGAAATATATATGGCTCAATTAAAGTTAGAAAATGTATGCAAAGCCTATACTGGAAAACAATTGACAGTTAAAGATGTTAACCTGTTAGTCAATGATGGCGAATTAATGGTATTTGTCGGTCCATCAGGTTGCGGTAAATCTACAACGTTGCGTATGATTGCAGGGTTGGAAGAGATAACCTCCGGTAAAATGTATATCGGAGATCGTGTGGTTAATAATATTACTCCAAAAGATAGAAATATTGCCATGGTATTTCAAAACTATGCGCTCTATCCCCATATGACTGTTTATGACAATATTGCTTTTGGATTAAGATCCCAAAGAATGCCAAACGATGAAATTGACAAACGTGTTATGGAAGCAGCAGAAATGCTTGTTTTAACCGATAAGCTGAAAAAGAAACCAAAACACTTGTCTGGTGGTGAGCGTCAGCGTGTTGCCGTTGGAAGAGCTGTTGTAAGAAAACCGGAAGTTTTTCTTTTTGATGAACCTCTTTCAAACCTTGATGCGACATTGCGCGAAAAAATGCGCGTTCAGTTAAGACAGTTACAGTTAAAACTGAAAACAACGGTAGTGTATGTTACTCATGATCAGGTTGAGGCTATGACCATGGGTGATCGTATTTGTGTGATGAATAAAGGTGTGATTCAGCAGGTTGATACACCACATAACCTTTATAATAAACCAGCTAATACTTTTGTTGCAAAGTTTATCGGATCACCACAGGCAAACGTTGTTGATGCTCAGTTAGTACAGGATAATGATAAAGTATTAGTAAAAATTGAGAACTCCCAGTTTGAACTTCCAAAAGAAAAAGCTGATAAAGTTAAAAAATACGTGGGAAAATCTGTATTATGCTGTTTGAGACCTGAAATGATAAATCATGTGGTTGATCAGGAATGTCAGGTAATTAATAAAATTCAATTAGAAGTTAATGTGATGGAAGATTTAGGACATGAACGGTTAGTATACTTTCCACTTACAGGAAGAGAATGTGTTGCAAGAATTGGATCAAAAGGATCAATAGAAATTGGTAAAAAATACACATTCTGCTTTGACATGGAAAGATGCCACATATTTGACAAGGACTCAGGGGAAAATATTTCTCTTTGATAGTTGTTCTGGTATTGTAAGGTTATTCTGATGCCGGGGATATACTATGCTTTTAACGTTTTAGGAACTGAAAGCAGCGTGTATCTCCGGCATATTTTTTTTGTCCTCTCTCCGTTAATCTGATTTTTACATTAATGTAACTTTTTTTTCATAAGTAATATCACGCTGATCAGTTTTGGCTGCAGCTGAATTGTATCCCGTTATCATATATGCCGCTGATCTTATTGACAAAAATGTTGCATTGTTTGATGACCAGTTGGATAATTAAGCAAAATGTTTGTATTCATACATTTACTGCCACATACAGATAACTCAAAACGATCGGAGAATATGAATGACATTCGCCTATAAAGATGCATCACTTCCAGTTTCATCGCGGGTTGAAGATCTTCTTTCCAGAATGACACTTGATGAAAAAATCGCACAGATGCATGCATTCTGGTTGATTCTTTCTGAAGATGGAAATCATGCTCCACGAACCGACGCTTTCGCAGGAGGAAGCGATCCTGCTGCGTTAAAAAGAATGCTTGTAAATGGTCTTGGTCAGATCACAAGGCCTCTTGGAAGCCATAGCGTCGATTCAAAAAAAGGTGTTAAAGCACTCAATCGTCTTCAAAAATTCATGATTGAAGAAACGAGATTAGGCATTCCCGTAATGTCACATGAAGAGTGTCTTGTAGGGTTGATGCTAAAAGGGGGTACATTGTTTCCGTCGGCACTGGCGTACGGAGCTACCTGGAATCCCGAACTGATAAAGCAGGTTGCCGAAATTATTGGAAATGAAGCTCGTAGTGTCGGGTGTCGTCAGGGGTTGGCACCGGTCCTCGATGTTTCGCGCGATGTGCGATGGGGGCGTACTGAAGAAACCTTTGGTGAAGATCCTTATTTGATTGGCGTTATGGCAACACGCTACGTTCAGGGTTTACAAGGTGATAAAAGGGATTTTCTTGCAACACTTAAGCATTATGCCGGTCATTCTTTAGGAGAAGGTGCACGTAATCATGCACCAGTCAATATTGGATGGAAAGAACTATATGATACATTCCTCTTACCATTTGAGATGGCAGTCAAAGCTGCAAACGTGGGTTCTGTAATGCCGGCATATCATGATATTGATAATGAGCCCTGTCATTCATCCCGCAAACTGCTGACAAAGGTGTTACGGGAGGAGTGGGGATTTGATGGAATAATTGTTGCCGATTATATTGGTGTCAGTCTTCTTTATCAGCACCATAATGTTGCAGCAGACCGTGCAGAAGCTGCGGCATTAGCATTCAATGCGGGGCTTGATGTGGAGCTGCCCGGTGATGACTGTGCTGTAGAAATAGATGAAGCAATAAATCGTGGTTTACTCTCCGTGGAAAAAATCGATGAAATTGTTGCACGTATTCTTACTGAAAAATTCAGGGTAGGGCTTTTTGAACACCCTTATGTAAATGAAAACGCAATCAATTTGCGTTCATCACAGGCAATTGAAGTTGCAAAGGAAGTATCAAGACAGTCGATAGTAATCATGGAAAATAATGGTATTTTGCCTTTAATTCCAACAAAGGATAAAAAAATTGCTGTTATTGGTCCAGTAGCAGATGATCCAATGGCGTTACTTTGCGGTTACAGTTTCCCGGTTCATTTGATTATTAATAAAGTTACCGAACGTGAATCTGATATCATTACACCACTAAACGGACTTCGGCGTGTGTTTGGCCTGGAGCAGGTTCTCTATGAACAGGGTGTACAAATTCTTGAAGAACGTAAGTATGGTGCACCGGTCTTTCCAGGTGATGTCGGACATGATAACGTAATAAGCATGAATAGAGTTTCTCCGGTATCAATGAAAACAGATACTATTCCTGCTGCAGTAGAATGTGCAAAAAACGCTGATGTCGCAATTGTCTGTGTTGGTGATCTGGCCGGTTTGTTTCAAACCGGAACTATCGGTGAAGGTTCTGATACCGATAGTCTTAACCTGCCGGGTGTACAGCAGCAATTGCTGGAAGCTGTAGTTGCTGCAGGAAAACCGGTGATCGTTGTGATGATGAGCGGCCGTCCATATAATCTGCAGGGACTTGAGTCAAAAGTGGCTGCTTTTGTATGGGCATTTTCCGGTGGGCAGGAGGGGGGCAATGCCCTTGCTGATGTTCTTAGCGGAGCAGTTGAACCATCGGGGCGCTTAACGGTCTCAGTACCAAAAAATGTTGGTGCTGTTCCCTGCTATTATAATCATAAGTTTAAGAGTGCAGGAACACCGATCGCTTTTCACTTCGGCAGCCATTATCCCTTTGGTTATGGGCTCAGCTACACAAAGTTTGATCTTTCCGAACTTGTTTTTGAGAATGAAAAAATTGATAGTAATACAGGCGAAATCAGAGTCTCCTGCAAGGTTACAAATACCGGTTTACGCAAAGGGGTCGCAGTACCACAGCTCTATGTTCGGGACGTTCTTGCTTCGATAGTTCGTCCTGTAAAGGAACTAAAAGCTTTCGGTCGTGTTGCATTAGAGGCCGGGCAATCAAAGAGGGTGTCTTTCTGCGTTCCTGTTGATATGCTTGGTTTCACTGGTACTGAGAATGTTCGTATTGTCGAACCGGGTGCATTTGAAGTACAGGTTGGTCAATCGAGTGTTGATATCGCATTGCGTGGAACTGTCGTGGTAACCGGGCAGAAACGTGTGTTGGGTAAAGACTGGAGAATGTTTAGCAGCTTTCAGGAAAGCTAAAAATGATAATCAGGCAGATGAATGATCAAATATTGTAAATAGTATAACGGTTCCTGGTAGTTGACAATTTGCTAATATTCCTGTTTGACTTGTTGCCTGAGTGTATTTTATACTCAGGCAACAAGTCAATTTCGTTTTCTGATAAAACCTTCAAAAAATTATATTACCGTCGCATTCTTTGATGTTTCGTTTCCTGAATTTAACATGGAATAGTTATGGCTTGTAAATACAGAATCGCTGATAAGTCAGAAATTGACCTGCTGTTTGAAATGCGTCTTGAATTTGTTAAGGACATACATCCTGAATATAACAATAAGCTAATCGATGAAATAGCTATTGGTTCATACCAGTATATCAAGGAGCACATTGACAAAGATATGTATATTGGTTTTTTAGGTGAGGTAAATGATCAAATTGTATGCTCTACATCACTACTTATTTATTATTACCCGCCATTATTCTCATCGGAGTACAGGAAAGTCGGGCATGTTTTAAACTTTTATACCCGGCCTCAATATCGTAATAGAGGATATGGTTGTGGTCTTATGGAATTTGTAAAACAGTTTTCAAAAACTATCAACATTTACAAACTGGATTTGTCAGCAACCAATGCCGGATATGCGTTATATCAGAAATGTGGTTTTATTGATGCAGAACGGATAATGGAATGCGAAGTAGATAAACAGGGAAGTACAGGTTAACTCTTTTCCATAAAAAAAGGAGCTATACCTTAGTACTCTGGTACATCCCCTCTATAAAAATGGCTCTTCCGGGAAATTTGTGGGTCGATTGTTACCTTCTTGTCAACCTGCATAATCTATTTCATTAATAGAAAATTAACTGCTAAAAAATTCATATGTCAATAGGTATTGTACGTAAATAACAAAAATCTGATTTTTTCCGATCCCATCGGGATCAAATATTTATAGAATGCATGGTAACAAAAACAATCCGAGTCCCATAGGGACGATATATTTATTGTACATTACACAGGATAGATCTGTGTGAATGTAGTTGCCATGCAATTTAAGAGCCTATTTACATATTGTCCCTACGGGACAATGGTTTTTATTTATTGCACGTTTTCTATAAATATACTGTCCCTCTGGGACAAAAAAGAATATTTTAAATTATAACCATTTAAGAATCACAATACAAAGTTATTTAAACTTGTCTTCCTACCCACAAATTCTCCTTACGAGTCATAAAAATCAATTACTGCAATATATGTTGCTTAATGTGCCTGGAGGATTGATAACACCTCAAAATTAATTCTTTCTGGATTGTCATACTGCGGTAGAATCTCATGCAATCTCTCACCTCTCGAGATAATTCCAAAGTCCAGATTTTTATAATTCCAGTATGAATAGCTGATATTCATCTCCTTTAAAACCGATAGAAGATCACTCAACCAGAGTTTCTGACTTTGCATGGGAACAGGTGCATAAACACCAAACTCGTTACAAATAAGCGGAACGTTATACTTCTTACCGAATTCTGCAGCAGGGGTGATATCTTTTAGAAAACGATCCCTGTTCCAAATTCCTGCAGATTCCAGATAACCATATTTTCTTGTAAGACCATTTCCGAAATCTCCCGGATACGTTCTTTTTACCTGTATTTCAGTTTCTTTCATCCAGGGTGCACACTGGTGTGTAAAAAGAATCGGCTCGTAAAAATGAAAACTATACATTACATTATCACTTTGCACCGGGGTAAGGTCTTTGTATGTGGATGGCCAGTTCCACATGTTCGATCCCACGATGATTGGACTTGCAGGTGCATATTTTCGAATCGTTTTGCAGAGTTGATCTTTAATGTCATTCCATTGTTGTGCCGTTGGAGCAACGGGCTCATTGAGTACCTCAAAAAAGATATGCTTTTCACTGCCGTAACGCTCAGCAATATACGACCATATAATTTTCGTTTTTTGTAGGTACTGGGGATCTATAAATAGTTTCTGAACCGCAATGTTGGCAGCTTCTGCAAAATCATGTCCGGGACATTCATGAAGATCTATAATGAGGGTGAGGCCTGAGTTGGCAGCCCAGTTAACTGCATTGTCGAGGTTCTTAAATCTGGATTCCAGTGGTTTTTCATTTTCATCGAAAAACAGGTAGGAGTCAACGGGTATGCGAATGTGATTAAATCCCCATGTTTTCTGCTGTTTAAAGTCATTTTCACCTATAAATGTTTCCATGTGGGTGTCAATACCCGGGAATTTTTCAGGATCCTTCTCCTTAATTGCATCAATCTGACTAAACCATCCACCAAAATTAAGCCCTCTCAAACGTTCCATATACTACCTTTCATTATGTTTCCTTTCTCTGTTGTGATGTGTAGTTAGTGTATCCTTGTCGAGCGGCTGCTGGTTGGATATATTTTTTGTTAAATTGATCCACAACAAGCTTGCCGATTGTTTTGAGGGAATCGAATACACCGGTACCCTGACTTGCAACAGCTTCATTCCACAGCAGGTTCCGCTGGTTCAAATAGTGATTCAACTCTTCAATGGGAACTGCGTTTTGATGGTCACGTTTATTATATTGAAAAATAGTTGGAACATCTTCAATTATGTAGCGGTATTCATTTAAGTTGTCGTAAAGATTTTGAAGACTGGAAATATTTTCCGGCATTTTTTCAGGAGCACTGTCCGCAACAAACACGATACCATCAACACCTCTAAGTACCAGTTTTCTGGTTGCATTGTAATAAACCTGGCCGGGTACTGTATAGAGCTGCAATTTTATTTTAAAACTCTTGATTTTACCAAGATCCAAAGGGAGAAAATCAAAGAACAGTGTTCTTTCCCCTTCGGTGGAAAGTGAGATCATATTACTTTTTAAATTGACTGGAACATGTTCATAGATAACTCGAAGATTTGTGGTTTTTCCACTCATTCCAGGACCATAATAAACGATTTTCGCGTTAATCTCCTTCGTTGCATAACTGATAGCGGCCATGATTACCCTTTTATTGGAAGGTGAAACATCTAAAAACATACTCCATTGTAAATATTATAGGCTGTAATATAAAATAGGGCAAGATAATTTCCTTAATAACAATCAAAACTTATCTATTTTATATAATATCTGTCCAAAAAAAAGGTATATTTGTACTTGTTTTGTAGTTTTTAATAGATTCTATGTGGTTAAACCTAATGAAATTACAACTATAGGGACTATTAGGTATGAATAAATTTTTCTTTTTTCTATTGATACTGGCATGTTCACTTTTCAGTCAGTCCAACAGTATTCTTTATCTTCACCCTAATGGACCCAGATATAAAAAAATTGAAATGGGTATCAAGTCGGAATTAAACAAATCTGTTAAAATTGTATCGCTTATATCAAAAAATGAATTGGAAATCAAAAATAGTATAGACAATAGTTCTCCACAAATAGTTATGGTCTCGAGTGTGGACATGATTAAAGTATGGAAGAAACTTCAATCGAAATATCCTGAACTGAATCAGATCGCATCAATTTTACTTGAAAGTGAATTTACTGAGAATGATCTGGGTGGATTTTCAAACGGTTGTGTTATCAATAGTGATATAACGCTTGGACAGTATATTACGTCTGTCAATCAGCTAACCGGGAAAAAACCTCAAAATATCGGGATTATTTATTCATCAAAATCTGCAAAGATTGCACAGGCATATCAAACAGAAAGTGCAAAGTTAAATGTAACAGTATATACCAGACAGGTTATAGCTTCTGATCCTGAAGCCAGTATAAAATCCGCTGTTAAAAACCTGAAAGACGTTTATAACGTTGATTATATTATCGTTCTTGATGATCCGGTAACCATAAACAACCAGAATGTCAATACAACCTGGGTTTCGCTACTTGCAGGATTAAGCATACCGGTAGCAGTACCTGCAGAACACTTTAACGAAATAGAGCCAAGGATTGGTTCTCTTGCTATTCAGCAGCATTATTCAGCAATTGGTGGTGTTATTGCGTCTGTTATTAACAATGCGGAAAATAATAACTGGTATATTAATCAGAAATATATCTATACTGATAAAAGTATTTTTTATTTCAGAAATAGTGATGGGTCAATAAGTAAGCAAAATTATGTACAAAATGATATAGTGGCACTATATCATCCCCCAAAGGTGATGGCTCCGGTACAACCGGAACCATATGTTGAAAAACAACCTGTCGCGTTACCAAGCAATATTGCAATTGCTTCAGAAGAAAGTGTATCATACAACAATACGGATCTATCCAATGAACCTGAGATCCCCATGCAAAAAACTGTTCAGGCTAAACCTGCGGTTATCGGTGGAAAGCAGGATCAGTTTAAAGGGAAGAAAGAAATATCTCCTGTTGTAAAGGATGTCGCTAAAGGTACATCTGCAGAGGTAGCACGTACTAATGCCAATGAGGTAAGCGACGAAGTCTTTTCACCAGCGAATTCTGCTCCGGAACAGGATATGGAAATTACCCGGGCTTTTCAAAACGATATTGACAGCACACCGCTACCTCCTCAGAAATATCAATCTAATCAATTTCAGAATGCGATCATTATAATCCTCATTGCATTAATTGTGGGTGCAATTGTTGTCTATATTTTATTAAAAAGGCGTAATGATAAGAAAAAAAATAAATGTCTGCTGATTACTGATAGCAAAACGCAAATCAAGTATTCTGAATTAACGAATAAATCCATCAGACTTTCCAAATATTTGAAAAACTGTGGATTCGATACCATTGTGACAAAGTATCTTGACCAGATAAATGACCTTCTGCTTTTTAATCTGCCGGAAGCAATCTGCGTTGATTGGCAATTAGATTCAGATATTCAGGTAAAATTTTATAAAATATTGAAAGAACAGAATTTTTCAGGGGATTTTATTTTAATCTTTTATAATGTGCCGGATTCTGCAAAAACTATTATTGGTTATTTCGAAGACCGAACGTTTTATTTAGGTACTGATTTTATCATTCCGGATTTGAATAAAATTCTATCTATTGTTAAAAAAAGAACACATGCCACGAAACAATCAGATGATAAGGTGAATCCACAATTAGAAGGGAAAATCGTCGGGGATAGCTTGTCCGAGATTTTTCAAATGATGGATATCAATAAAAAGACCGGGTGTCTGATTGTTGAAACTGATCATCCGACAGGTACGATATTTTTTGAAGACGGATTTATAACGTATGCAATCTCAAATACACAGATAGCTGAACAGGCTGTTTTTGAGGTACTTGCGCTAAAAAGTGGAACGTTTCTCTTTGTACCTGAAAAAAAGCCACTTTCAAGAAATATGCAGGCAAGTGTTGTTGCGATATTAATGGCGCAGGCGCAAAGTACCGATGAATCAACTGAGCTTGACCTGCTCCAATAAACCTGAAATCCGCAGTTGAATCGTGATGCTCTGCGAAAGCTATTGTCACATCTTGCATTGTAAAAATGCTCACCATACTGCACCGGGTATGCCTGCGCTTTTTGCAATACAGTCTGTAACAATACCTTGTGCATATCACTCACGCTCAACCGCGGAATTTAGGATAAACCTGTGAATGTCCGATAGAAAAATATGAATTTTGCAAATCTGTTGGAAATATCAGGAATTGCCAATCAATAACGTATCGCTATCCTAAGATGCCTCATCATGGTGTGTTCCACTGTTTCTTGATATATCAGCAACCGTTATCAATTTTGCTGGATAATTCGGGATACTACGTAAAAATAATAGGGTTTGAAAACAGGCTGGTATGCGATCCGTTATTTCCATTGCTGGATATAGAATGGCTCACATATATTTTGTTTGTTTTGTTTTAAACTGCTACGTGATTTTTCTGCCTGCGACCCTTTTTTTACCGCAAAAGCAATAACGCCAGTCATGCTTTCAGGCAGGGGGGTTACAGTAAATTGTAATTGAGATGTCGATTTGAAATAATCAATAAAAACACTTTCAATCATTATTCCGGTGGCGATATCAAGAGACAAAAAAGGCAGGAGATCGCCGATTCGTGAAACTCTCTTGATTTTTGGTTCAATTGGAAATTGACGATTTATAAACGTTTTCATTCCTGTTCTTCCCAGGATATCAATGATACCGATAATTGATTCACTTGCAATTGATTTACTGGTAAAATCACTATCAATTGATACTATAACATAGCTGTCTTCTGTCTTGCCATTTCGAACACCATTGAGCATTATTTCGTAATCACTGAATTGCTCCTGAATTAGGATCGGCTTTGTGATTATGGCTTCAGGTGGTTCGGTTTTCATTTTTACTACAAAGTCATCATACCGGTTGAAAACAGTTATGGTAACATCCGGTACGGTACTTTCTATTTTATCCTGCATTGATTGATAATCAAACGTTGATGGGTAAAAAATGTATAACCTTTCATTACCTGATGCAATGGTTACGAAAAAGTTCGCTGCAAACAGAAAAAATGCAACAACTATGATAATTTTTCTTGAGTTCATTTATAAAATTGATCTTGTCTGAAAAGTTTAAATCTGATCTGATAATGTATCTTTACAATATTATACATTAAATGTGCAAAATGTCAATAAAAAATAGTACTGTATCAGTATTTTTCATTTGAGGACTTTGGACACTTCAAACGTTTTAAGATTTTCCAGCTCTGTAAACTCAGTTGCTTTCTTCATGTTGAGAACAGAATAGGTGGAGATTGCCGGGTGCACTGTAACTCCGTTATGGTTCCAGTTGTCAAATTTCAGATCAAAGATAATTTCTGCAGCCTGTTCCCCGAGTGCTACCGGATCAGGAATAACTGCAAATGTACCAAAATTTAATTTAGGATTTACCAGCGCTTCCACTCCCACAATAAGAGGCGCTTTGTTTTTTCTAAGTGCCGGGAGCCAGACATTGCCAAGGAGTTCCGGCTTCAGAAGGATATTGTCATTGACAATCCAGAGTGCGTCAACTGGTTCTTTTTTTAATAGTGTTTTCAATGCCTCAGCAATTTCGGTTTGGTGCTTATTGGAATCATCCCCAATCTCCAGTCCTTTAATCTCTATATTTTCCTTGCGACAAAAACGTGACTGTTTGTCAATAAATTCCCGGTATGCTTTTCGATAGATGACACCGACATTCGCGATTGGCTTGTCAAGTACACGCCTGAAATTGACAAGTGCAGTAACCATTGGTGTTTCATAAGAGATCGCATTTACATTAGGGATGCCTGACACTGCTCTGGGGACATCAAGAGCGAGAATCGTTACAACCTGAATCGACGCTGTTTTTTCTTTATGCTGTGTACAATATTTGAGATACATGCGGATTGCATTGTTACCAATGAGCACAACTGCTTTAGGGATACCATTTGTATTAAACAAGACATTAATTTCTTCTTCTGCAATAGTAGTAGCAGTTTCGCTAATCTCGTTTATCGAGATAGTGAATTCATCCCGCAGCTCGTTAACAAGTTCACTTCTCGCCTGATCGAAAATACTGCCATTTGCCGTTATGATAAAGACTGCGTCATTTTTTTCAAGCTGATAAGATGTCTTTTCCTGTGCAGAAGCAAAACTTAAACATAGAGAAATAATGACCAGTATTGTTCTCATTTTAAAAGCCTTTTTTACCCTTTTCGATCCGAATTGTGCTGAACTTGTTCTCATTGAGATATACCGGTTTATGATACAACCGGTATACCACCATTATTAAAAGGTAACTTTAATACCGCCGTAAATTACTCTGCCTTCATTGTAGGGGATTCTGTTGCTTACATCTCCCATTCCCCATGCTGGCAGCCATACTTCCTCATCAAGAAGATTGTCAACCGTAAGAATCAGTGACAGATCTTTAAGTGTCGTTGATTTCAGAAAATAGTTAAGATTGTAGGAGCAGTTAACATTCAACATGTTAAAGAATTTAATCGTTTTATTCCGGGAATTGGAATATTTCTTGTCGAGTGCCTGCCAGTATGAGTTGAAAAAGCTGCATGTCAATCCACGTCCCATATAACTGAGACCGCCTTTTGCACTGAATACCGGGAGTGGTGTTACATGCTCTTCACCGCTGTTTTCATCTTTGCTTTCCTGGTAGAGCATTGACCCTTCAAAAAGGAACTCTTTCGAAACGTAATATTTACCTTCCACTTCCAGACCAAAAATAGAGACCTCTCCAATATTATCCCAGGTTGGTATAGCGTAGCGTCCAGTGCGGTCCTGAATGATTAGATTTTTCATACGACTGCTAAAAACATTAAACCCAAACTGTACTTCATCATTCTGGCAGTTAAAACCGAAATCAAAGGTATTTACTTTTTCCGGAGCAAGATCCCTTTCCTTTATACTATCAGCTGGCAGTCGATCTACCATCTGTCCACGCATTGTCGGATGGTCCAGATAAAGTTCATCAAGACTTGGTGCACGATACGCAGTGCTGTAGAGTGCTTTAAAGTTAACATTTTCAAACGGATAGAAAATTACACCACCACGCGGGTTGAAGTCAAAGTCAAAATCTGCAACTTTATTCATCTGAATACCACCAATCAGTTTACACCAGTCCCAACGGTAGTCAGTCTGAAGGTATCCTGAGAATGAATTCTGCTTGTGGTCTTTGTTGTACAATGTATCTTTATAACGGGCATCCCCTTCAATACCGGTCATAAAAGTCCATGTACCACCAAGAACTATATTTAAATTATCAATCGGTTTGAAATAATTTGTTTCTTCAACGAGGAGTTCGAATGCATCCCGGCGAGTCCAGGGGAACATTGTTGTTTCAAATACAGATCTTGTAAATGTGGCATTGAGACTGGCTGAATACTGGTCAGTGAAACTATGCTCATATCCAATATCACTAAAAAGTTTTTTCCATGTAATCTTGCCAGTGGCATCACCTTCCGGTATAATAGTCCCAAGAAAACGCAACTCCGGTGGTAATAAATTGGTATCCAGATGTGCATATATCTGGTAATCAGGCACAAAATTCTGATTGCTCCACTGATTATAAGAACACATCAGGCGTAATCCTTTATAAGTTAATTCTGCGTAAGCGCCCGGTCCATCATCAGGAATGGTAACATTAACTGTATCATTCCCACCAGCCTTATTTGGTGCCACCCAGTTAGTATTCCAGCCGCCTTTATCACCATATCGACCAGCCAGGACAATTCCAAAATCACCAATCTTATAATTAACGTTGCCACTAACGTTACTTTGAAGGCCTTCTCCCAGCACGCCTGAAACTGACGCACAGTTGTAGTCAGGCTTTTTTGTGACAACATTTATAACTGCAGAAAAAGCCTGAGAACCATACAAAACTGAACCCGGGCCGCGGATAACTTCAATTCGTTCGATTACATTTACAGGAAACGATTCGTAAACTTCACTTTTTATTCCACCCTCAAGAACCTCACGTATCGGACGGCCATTAATAAGAAGGAGAATATGGCTTGATGATGGCATAACCTGATCGCCACGAGACGCAATAACTGACCGGTCAGTGAAATACACTGTCGTTCCAAGAAAACTGGGTACTCTCTTAAGCACATCGCCAAGGGTGGTTCCACCAAAACGTTTAAGCTGGTCTTGAGTAATTACCGAAATCACTCCCGGTGCATCAGAAATTTTTTCCTCACTTTTTGATGCGATTGTAACTTTCACATTTACCAGGTCTTCAAGGCTCATGTCCGTGCCATCAGGCTCCATTTCATCCTGACCATTTACGGTAACTACAAAGAGGCAGAATGTGACAAATGTTACAGCCGACAACAATGCGTTCTTTTTCTTGTAATGAGTCATCACCACTCCTAATGCTTTAATTGTTTCCGGTGGATTGTTGATATAAATGATTTGCAGTAAAATAATTGAGTCGTACTTTGTCTTGATTCAAGTACAGTATCGAAAATAATAATCTCTAACTGAGATAGTAATTATAATTCCGGTAATTCAAACTTGTTGAGCAAAAATGCCATTAAAAGTTTTACTTATGGCTGTAAACTTAGAAAAAAGTCTTCGAGACTAAAATAACTTTCATGAAATATGATGTCAAGTATTATTTCTATAGCAGCTTTACAGACCATTATCGGCATGAATAGATTGGTTTTATCTCAGAAATGGAAAAATGAAATGTTTTGCGAAATGAGTCAGGCCAAATTACAAACGGGGAATAATTCAGTGAGTGTTATTCCCCTTTCTGGAAACATTAAAAAGTCTCGAAGAACGCTGTCGCTCGTTATAAAGTATCAATTCCCGGCGGACATCTCCATATCATAGTGTTGTGCCCATTCCTGGGATGAACCATCAAATACTTTTACATGTTTGTAGTCAAGAATTCTTGTCAGGGCAAACCATGCAGTGCTGGCATAGCCCCCAACACCACAATAAACAATGATCTCTCTGTTGCGATCGTCCCCGACAACCTTGCTGACTGTTGATTCAATTTGTGTTTTTGATTTATAGGTTCCATCATTGTTCCATAGCGAAGGCGCCGGCAGAGATACTGCACCGGGTATATGTCCTGCTTTGCTTGCCCATGGTTCTGTTACGTTTCCAGCGTAAACTTCAGCATCTCTTGTATCGACAATCAGTGCATTCCCGGTATTTGCTTTTACATAATTGATATCTGTAAACAATGAATTATCTTCTTTTCCGGTAAATGGTACAGATGTTATGGCTCTTGAATCTTTCGTTACAGGTTTACCTTCACTTATCCACTTGTCAATACCACCATCAAGAATTGCAGTATTGGTGATTCCGGCATACGCAAGTGTCAGTGCGACTCGTGTCGGAGATGCAAGCGAATAGGGATTATCATTGGTTGGCACATTGGTTACCAGTACAATCTTACTGGTACTGTTTATACCGTTTTCCCCAAGCTTTGATGACAATTCTGAAAATTCAGGCAGTTCGACCAGCAAGTCGCCCTTCATTGCAGTCCATACCGATACCGGAACTTCAAAGGGAATATTAATCGAATTTGGTATATTCCCATTGACGAATTCAGCATTGCTGCGAACATCAATGATTACTAAATTTTTTCCTTCGGCATGTGAAGATAACCAATCTGTGGTTACAAGGCTTTCTGTAAATTGCTCATCGTCAGAATTGTCCTTGTTGTCAAGTATATCTATACATGCAACAGTAGTAATACCTATTAAAGCACTAATCAGGAAAACACTTTTTACATTCAACGTAACCTCCTGGCTATATATGGACTGCTTAATTCATAATCATAATATACAACAGTAGTTACCTCACGCAACTGTTTTGTTGGTGCGGTGGAGAATTCCAAATTATAATCCGGTGCTTCGGGGCTGACTTTGTGGATTATGAACAATTTAATTGTTGCCAATATTTTAGTTACTAATCAGTCAATTAACAAAAATCAATAATCTGGCAGATAAGACTGTTTTACCTGACATAATCTACAGGTTCTTAACAAGTGAGGGAATCCCTTTGTTGCCGAAGTATCAAACGGGCAAGTGAAGGCAAGGAACCGTAAATGATCCCTGCATGTCAATTTTTAACGTACGGAATCGGGAGCAAGCAGGGGAGGTGCCATTGTCTAAGATCTGTTTGAATAACTGAATGGTATTATATCCCAGCTTCTTGATATGTAAATTAGCTGTGAAAATATAGTGAGGATAATTCAAGGTAAAGTTATTAGTGTTGCTATACTTAGTATCGTGGTAAGTAGCCATAATTTGTCATGGTGCAGATATCCCGGATCTGATTGGCAGGGTTTACTGTATGTTAATAAGTGTGAGAATTAATAAATAGTAAAGAGACGATATAATTTTGTGGTGTTGCCATTATTATTGTAAGGCTGTATTGAAAAAATAGTACTATTTGAAAAAATTGCAGAATGGATACGTGTTCTCAAATGAGAATGCAAATCAGGTTTTACAATAAGGGTAGAGATGTACTCTACCCTTATGTGGATAACGTCCGGATTAGAAATTCTTGGTGATGCTCACACCGAACGTTCGCTGATCAGTAGAATACAGCGTTATCTGTTCGCGATCATATGTATGCTGGGCTCTTAATGTGTTGACTGTATTATAATCGAATTTCCCATCGATATGGTTATCACTGGCCAGGATATTATACCCATAAATGGCGACGTCAAAATTCTTTGGCAAAAAGATATTCAGACTTAGATTCAATTTTTTTGAAACCGAGTGCATAAAATAGTTCTTGAATGACTGATTGTTTTTTTCGTGATAATAGCCGACATAATTGGATGCGTCGTTTTGATCCTTTATGAGCTTTTCTCTGCCGGGCAATCCCCAGAACAGGCGCAGATTACTGCTTAGCGATACCCATTCGAATGGTGAGTATGTCAGGTACAGTTTTGTTATATTACGCGGGATATTTAAAAAATCATCACCGTCATAGGTGATCTGGTTTTTTACAACATTCAGTACAATCGGTTTACTTTTAGAATAGTACCCGACGTAAACTGAATCACCATTTTGATTATAACCTGCAAAATGGCCCCATTCCCCAGTTAAAGAATCCTGTCTGGTTTCGTAAATGTAATAGGTTTTATTCGATTTCTTATCATCAGGATCTGTTCCGACAGGACGCTGAAATGTGTGATTTACGCCAGCTTTAAACCTGGATGAGGTGTACTTGAGATCAATGTCTGCATTGATATATTGATATTCACCGACATTGACAACTCTGAAAAGATCCTGTGACCATCCAAAGAGATCTTTAATTTTCCCATATGCAAAAGATGGCTCACATGTGAAGTTATCTGTCAGTTCACCAACATAGGAGAGTTCCAGTGAGTGCACTTTTTCCGGTTTCAGCTTGTGCATTAATTTTTCATCTGCAGGCTGCATCAGAGTGTTGTCTTTAAATGGTTTTATTGTAGCGTTTTGCGCGACAGGCTCTTTATTGACAATACCATCATTATTGACATGATACCTGTTGTACTCATAATTATCAACTGTTCCATTATTTGATGCCGATTGATAAATCAGTTTAATCGAATTGTTCTGGTTTGGTCGTATGATAACAGCCGCCTTGGGGTTAAACATGGTAGCTCTTGTGTGAAAATCAAGCCGGTATCCTAAATGCGCACCAATATAATCAGTGATATCATAGTAGCCTTCTGCAAAATTGGTAAACGTGTGATAGGTAATATCTTTAATCACATAGCGTTTTGGATATTCTTCAAACTGGTTCATTCCGTTCATATCCGGACCAAGATCATCGAGACGGTATTCGAGGCCGAATGCTGCCTGCAGGTTTTGTATAGATTTCAGCAGGAACATTGATCGTACCATATACCTGGCATCACCAAACGTTTCAAAAACGACACCATTTGCCAGCAGATAATCCGGTTGATATTTTGACATATATTCTTCGGCAATGCGGGATGTTGTACGATCATAACTTAGTGTGAATTTGAGATTGTTGTCATTAATTGGAAGGTCGTATTGTGCTTCAGCCATTACCGCATCATTAATATATGATTTTCTGCTATTTCTCCAGCTTTCGGTTCCACTCCAGTAGGGATCGTTATACTCGACTCTTTTTCCATCAATAACTCTGCCGGATGTTCCTTCTGGCGGAGTTCCGAGGACTCCTGGAAACGGATCAAGAATAAATAGCGCAGCATTATTTTCAACCTGATGTGTTGCCCGGAAATAAAGATTAAATCTGTTCCAGTTCCAGTCGCCTGCAAGTTTCCAGTTTCCATCAGTCGAGCCGTAACGTCCATCACCCGGTGCCCCGTTTGTCCATCCGGGAGTATACGGCCATCCGGATAGTCCGTAGAGCCTTACTTTATCATAAGGTAAACCATAGTTTTTTTTGAAACCAGCAGAGATGGATAGTTGCTGGTTTTCGGATGGTGTTGCATGAATCGTAGTTTCAAATGTTCGTGACCCATCAGTCCCGGCTGCAACGGTGGATGTACTTCCGTTGTCATTAGCCTTCCGGGTCACTACATTGATAATACCTGCAATGGCACCGGTACCATAAACCAGCCCGGCCGGTCCCCTTAGTACCTCAACCCGTTCTATATCACCAAGCAAACCGAGTACCGTTTCACTTGTAAATCCATCACGGGTCTGGTTATTCAGCTTATGTCCATTGACAAGATAAATAATTTTCGTGTTTCTGTCATTGGAAACGCCCCGCATAGCCCATACCGTACCGTTCCACTTGTTAAAATTATAAATAAATCCCGGGACGTAAATGTCGAGCAGCTCAGACATGTTGCGTGCACCGGAAGTTTTCACCATCATTTTGTCAATAATTGTCATGCTTAACGGTGATTTGCTTAAATCGAGGTCAAGAAATGATCCCGTGGTAATCTTCAGTGACAGAATATCACCCAACGATAGTTCATCAAGAACCGTTTCACTGTTTTGCTCTTTTCCCCTGTCATCAGGATAAGCAACACCTTGTGGTAGTAAGCCGTAAGCCGCAATTGCCACACAAAATCCAGCCACCTTTGATCTAATCATACATTCCACTCCCGGGTAAATTAATTATAATGGTGTTTGAAAATACTTGTGTCATTTTGTCTGATTATTATAAATCGACGTATTGTGACCGTTATTTTACCTTTTTGTCTACTGTGCCAAGGTCTTCATCCCTGACATTGAATTTCTTTTTTGCCTGAAGTACATTGATAATTTTATAAACTGCCAAAGGTGGATCAACTCTGTTTGATTCACACGTCCAGTTATTATCACTGATATCATAGATCATTTCTGCGACCTGGGTACCAAGTGAAATGTGGTCAGGAAGCACTGCGAACATACCAAAATCAAGCTGTGGTTTTACCAGAACTTCTACTCCGACAACAATTGGAATTTTATATTTTTTAGTTGTTGGAATCCATACATCCTGGATTATTTCCGGTTGAAGAAATTCATTGTCATTTGGCACCCACAGAACATCAACCTTTTTCTGTTCAATGAGATCTTTTAATCCGTTTCTTAACAGTGATTTGAATTTATCACTTTTATTAGGCAGTGCGATATCAATAATTTCAATTCCTTCCATCTCACAGAATTTCCTGTTTTGTTCAAGAAATTCCCTGAGATAGTCGCGACGTATAACACCCACTTTTTTCATAGATGATTTTATGATAGTTCTGAGACTGACTATACTGGTAACAATGGGTATTTCATAGGAAATTCCCGACGCATTTTTCAGGCTGGCAATGGCATCACCAACCAGGACTCCCATGATTGAAACTGATGGAATTAGTGGTTCGTTTTCTTTCAATCCCTGTTGATACCGTTTAAATAATGCAATTGAAGTATTATCCATCAAAACAACCAGTTTGGGATTCGTACTCTGCATTTCTTCGACGATATCGTTAACATCAGCTTTTTTGTCGATAACCTTGTCTTTAATATAAAAATCTTCTCTTAATTCAACCATCATTCCTTTTAGTGCATCGATAAAATCCTTACCATCATTACGGATAACAAGTATTACGTCTTTTGCAGAACTAATACTGACCAGAATGATTATCAATAAATGACAAAGGATTATTCTTTTTTGTAACATAGTATATACCCCGCTTGGCGGATTGGATTGTTGAGCTATTTCCATGAATCTATCTCAAAAAACGCGCGTATTTCTTCATCGACAGACTTGAGAGCAACAATGGTTTTTTCCGGATCAATACCATCGTTAATTCCCAGTGCTACGATTCCGTCTTTTGTTTGCGGCAATGGTGTGACATTGAATTTGAGATTTGATGTTTCTTTGAAATAGGAAACTGCAGGTTCCTGAACCAATATGGCGACAGTCATATTAAAGGTCAACAGCGGAAGCAGGTCCTCCATTTTGGTTACTCTTTTCAGTTTGGGAGTTGTCGGGAAGAATTGTGATACAAACGTATTCATCCCATTTCTGCCTAACATGTCAATTGTTCCGATTAGTGTTTCGCTTGTAATACTTTTGGGATCAACAGGCTGATTTATTGACAGGAGTATATAATTTTCTTCACATTTTCCGTTTCGGAAACCGTGTAAAACTGTTTTGTACGAGCCAAGCTGTCTGATAAGCATTGTTTTTGTGATAATCATGTCCGGTGGTTCAATTTCGATTTTTGCAGTAAAGTCATTATAGCGCCCGAAAACAGTAACCGTGGTTCCATGAAATACTTTTTCCACTTTATCCTGAATAGTTTGGGGGCGTACAATCGAAGGATAAAAAATGTATAAGTTTTTCTGAGCAAAAACTGCTGATGTAGTTAATAATAACAGAAATAACAATCTGCTTTGCATACCTGTAAACCTTCTAAGGTACATGCAACTAACACTGAAAAATTTCATTTACTGTTTCTTTAAAATCATTGACAAATTCTGCATGTGCAAACTTGAGTGGTTTTTCCACATATCCTTTAGCACCTGCACTCATACACTCCAGCATTGCATTACCACGAACTGCTGAAATCATCAGGATATTGGCATCAGGAAATTGTTTGATTATCTCCCTTACTGCATCAATTCCATCCTTGTTGGGCATGGTAATATCGAGTGTGATAAGATCGGGTTTGTAGTTTTGATATAATTCAATAGCTTCGTTCCCATCATTTCCAGTCCCCAGAACTTCAAAGTCTAACTGTTTTTCAAAGAACTCTACAATCTGTTTAATAAGAAATTTTGAATCATCAACAATTATTACTGTTTTTGGCATACTTATTTTCCTCCTATAACGACTACCCATTATCTACTACTTCTGCATCGCAAAGTCGATAAACCTGTTTTCCTGTTTATCGAAAGATACCTACGAACACCTGAAACAAGCGGTAGAAACAGGGTACCCATTGTCTATAGTACTACACCATCTGTATCAGTGTACCATCATGATTCAAAAACAGGTAATCTGTTAATATTGCCCGATTAATTGTGCGAATTCTCCAGTCACATCTATTAATTAACCTTACTATAGTTCCATATCTGCCGATTCTTCAATGGTATCAACATTCAATTCAATAGTCAATGTCGATTGATAAGAATCACTTACATCACGCGCTATTCAGACAGAATCATCATTTCGATACATCCAATCAGTTACGGATTACATATTTACATACACAGATTCTTTCCCGGGAAATTGTCACTCGCTATTAACCATGCCATATTTGTTCCAACCAATAATCTGACAGCTCAAATACACAATAACTGTCTTCTGATTGCATATCCCAGGTAAATAGTTGTTTTATCCGGAACTGTTAATGCACCGCTTACTGACCATGCTTTACTGATAAAAATATCACCGCTGGTATACTGTGGACTTGACTGCGTCAGAATGTTGAAACTGTCAATAAAAATTTTCTGATCCATAAGCATACCGCAATAGGTGTTTGCCAATTCCCCCCAGATATCTATACGTTCATCAAGCGAATCCGCAGGTATGGCCTCAAAATCACGATCGGTTTTAAAGCCAATTCCAAATATTGCCTGATAGGTATCATTTCCCGCACCAATGATAATATTATGAAGAAAGTTACCCGGCATACGTTCAAGAATAGCCCAGTGTCCCTCGGCGTTGCTTGTCATACCGGCAAATGAGTTCAAACACTCAATACCTATCCGGGAGAAAATGTCTTTACATTTCTCAAGTTTTAACCGTACATCGTTATCTAATTGCACAATATACAACCTCTATTAAGTATTACGACAGGGAATTGTCAGAATGAACGTTGTTCCTTTACCAATACGGGACTTGATCTCAGTTGTACCGCCAAGCGATTTCATTTTGTCAAACACTACATTCATACCAATACCGCGACCTGATGTGTCAGTGATTTTATCTGCAGTTGAAATTCCCGGATGAAAGATGAGATTCATCTTTTCCTCACTACTCATTGATGGAACCATTTCTGCAGTCAGAATTCCTTTTTGAATTGATTTTTCCACAAGTTTATCAGTATCAATTCCCCGTCCATCATCGGAGAGAAGTATCACCCGTTTCTCACTTGTTTTTCTAAACTCAAATCTGATTCTGCCAATTCCTTTATTTAGTTCTTCCCGTACTTCCGGCTCTTCGATTCCATGATCTACAGAGTTTCGTATCAGGTGAATCAGAATATCATCAATATCAGTTAACTCTTCTGCCGGGTATAGCTTCATCTCTTCATCAACTTCAAATTGAACGTTTTTATTTTGTGCCCGTGCTGCTTTTTGAATACTTTTCAGATATTTCCGTGTTAATGTTTTTAGCGGTTTCCAGGTTAACATCATGCATTCATTATATAATGGCAGCAATGATTCTGATGGTGCGGTATCACGCAAAACGGCGCAGATCTCCTGTATTTTCTGGATCCGTTTCTCCGGTATACGAACGGTGATTTCATCGTCACGTCCAAAAACCAGTTTTATCTTTTGATGAACTTCCCGCATTGCCTCATCAATTTTATTCAAATATTCAATAATTGCAATAAGACTGTCTTCCCGCCTCATTCTTACCGGTTCCCGCAGTTCCTCAAGCATATCCTCTGCTTTATGCGCATATAATGAAATCATCTCAAAGCCGTAGGAACCAGCATTACCTTTAATTGTATGAATGTGCCTGTACATAACATCAATCTGTTCTTTTTCAATAAGGTACTCTGGTCCATCCGGATAATTTTCTCTCTGTTTGATAACTCCATCCAAATTAATTTTTGTCTGCTGATGAAGCTGTTTCAGGCGGTCTAAAGTATCTTCGTTGAATTCAGCAATCTCTTCGGGTGGTGTATTGGCAATTCCCAGGATTGTTTTGACCTCGTTTTCATGTCTTTGACGCTCAGCCGCTATCTGGATATCCTTAATGCGTTTTTCAGTAACATCCATGGCAAGAACCATTATTTTTGAGAGCTCTCCATTTTTGTTGTATATTTTTTGATACGAGATGGAAACATACTCCTGATCCGAGTTTTCACCCTGCATAAGTTCAAGTTCCTGAACAGGTGCGAGTTTTACAAGTTTTTGCCAGCGTTGTGCTTTGTATTTTGCTTTTACAAGATTAAGCCAGGTACAAAATGCTTCATTCTGTTTTGAATCCAGGCGTAAGAGTTGATTGATATTATGTGATGCAATATCATCGACTTTGAGAATCTCATTTGCCCGTGCAGAGTATTCTTTGTTTACGGATCCATCAAGATTTATTGTAAACAACCCCTGATCTATATTGTTGAGAATGTCATTAACCTGTTGCATTTTTTCATCGATAAGATCCTGAAGGTGATCGGTATAGCGCTTGATTGTCGTTCTCATTAATTCAAAATGATGTGCCAGATTACCTACCTCATCATTACTGAGCACCGATATTGATTGATTATAATCACCATTAGCAATTGTTTCACTTGATTTAACCAGCAGTTCTATCGGTTTTGTAATTTTATCAGCAAATTTTCGTATCATATAGAAACCGGTTATCAGTGATATCAGACAAAATAAAATCAGTACTAAAATAGACTGGTTTCTTGCTGCTCTTGTATCAGCCAGTACAACCCTGATCTGATCTTTCATTTTTTGAGTACTGATTCCATACCGGATGACTCCCAGCTTTTCTTCTCCCGAGATCACCGGTGCAGCAAATTCAATTACTCCTGTTCCATCAAGCGTGTATTCGCGAAACGCAACTGCGCTTAATGAAAATGCCCATTTAGATATACTATCAGTCATTGGTTTCGGGTCGATGACTACGCCATCAGGATTTTGTATCGTTGAATGCACCCAGGGAATCATTGCATCGTTTAAATAAATTCCGTAAATTAAATCATCATCAATCTTTAACGTGGAAGAAACAAGTGTCTGAATCGCGGTGAATGCATTATCCTCTGCCATACCACTCATTGCCATACTGTTATTCTGAACAAGAGTTTTTCCTTTTGCGATAAGACCACTATGAATACTTTCCTTGGCTTTTGAAATGTTTTTTTCTACACCCATGATATTCATGGTAATGACTATCGATAATACCAGAATAAAAATCACCGAAATCAGGAGCATTGTACCCGAAATCAGCTTGGTTCTAATACTAATCATCTTTTTCATATAACATGCCTTTTCTTATTGCTCAGAAAAAAAGTGTGTGATTTTAACCTAAAGGTTTAATGAAAGTACCCTTACCATGCATGCCTGAAACCGATATCGTATCACCTGTTCTTAATTGCATGATAAACGGGATCTATTCAACAATAATGATACAGTTGTCACCGCTTTTTTGTCCAGACATTACACTATTACCATTTGAATGCTATTAATTGATTATATATACGTATTCTTATTTTGCAATAAATTTGTTGGGCTGAGACCACTACCTTTTTATGTTTTCATTTATATGTAAAAAATTGTCTGAACATGTACTTATGGCGGTATGTGTCAATAAATGCACTGGAATGCGGAATTTAAATATACTGATAGGTTGCTATAGTGGGGGATTGTAACGGATCTGCTTCATCCCTGTTTTTATAACTACTGTTTGTTTTAAGGAACAAATTATAAAAACAGGTGAAGCAGATAGAAAATTTCAGCTGGATCTATTGGCTCAGCGCTGATTCTGAATCATTACAGATTGTTTGCCGCTTTGTGTGATGATAGTCTTACCTGCCATTGAGTGTGGAAGACCGGAAACTGATGAATTTCCTGAAATAACGGCGTATGTACCAATTTTAGCACCACGAAGATCAAAAAGTGCCTGTGTGCTGTTTTGATTCATATTTAGCATGTTGGCAGATGAAATCCTCTGGTTTTTGCCAGCAGAAATAATACCTGATGGTTTATATGCTTTTAGTGTTTCAAGCAGCGATGTATACGCTGGTTTTGGCTGGTAATTTCTATCATAAATAAGTGCATCATCAGCATCGAACACCCCCGGCACCCATGAGTGCTTGTCGGTAAATCCCCATATCATAAAAGTTCTGCATGCTGGATTTGCAAGTGCAACTTCCATAAACTCCCTGTAATAATCAGCTTGCTTTTTCAGTTTATTCGCGTCTGTTGGGGCTTTGATTCTTATATCAAGCTCAGTAATTGCTATCTTTAGTCCCAGCTTCTCAAATCTCTCAAAATTTTCTTTAACGCTGGCAATAAATTCAGGGGTGTATTCCTCAAGCATCTGATGCGACTGAAACCCAATACCGTGAATTGGAATACCATTAGCAAGCATTTTTTTGCATTTTTCATAAATCGCAGTCGATTTAGCGTTGACATTGGTGGTGTTGTAATCGTTATAGTAAAGAAGAACATCCGGATCAGCCTGGTGTGCAAAGACAAATGCAGAATCTATGAAATCTCCACCGAAATTATTTGACCAGAAAGAGCTACGCAGATCCCCTCTTGTTCCATCATTATGAAACGCTTCGTTAACGACATCCCATTCAATGACTGTTTTATTGTCAGCTTTGTAATGAGTTAATACTCCGGTGATGTGATCTTTCATTGCCTTCATAAGCTCCTGCCCTTTCAAGTTCTGAAGCCAACCAGGAGCCTGTGAATGCCATACCAGAGTATGTCCTCTCATCTTCATATTGTTTGCTTTTGCAAATTTGACCATTTCATCAGCCCTGGAGAAATTGAATTGACCTCTATTTGCCTGAAGCGCATCTGGTTTCATCTCGTTTTCTGCGACAAGAGTATTGAAATCCTGTTTAACAATTTTGCTGTATGTTTGATCTGTACTATAGGCATTATGGAATACACAGGTACCGAGGTTCATACCGATTTTATCAGCATAGGTTCTAAGGTTATCCTGACTGCTTACTGACACTGAAGATAGCAGCAGAAGCGTGCAACACAGAATTGAGAATGATCCCCTCATCATATACAAATCCTTTCATTAAGATTACGCTCTTAAGCCAGCGCAAATTTTTAATAGTTATATAACTTATATCACTGTAATATAAAGATAAAAATAAGGATAAGCATAAAATAAAGATTAAAATAAAGACAAAAATAAAGATAAAAATAAGGAGGGACTTAAAATCAGGAATATTCGAGTCTGCTGTGCAGGGTGGAAGTCAACACGGGCCAAACAGACAAGAATTTATCTGTTTGGCCGTTAATGTGTTGGATAAGTCTTTCGTACAGGATGGAGACCTGGTATTACATCTCATCCTGCATTGCAACTATCAATCGGCCGCTTGGGCGGAGCTTGCCCCTTTTTGTCCATTTCTTCTCGGCCTCTGCTTCGAAACCGCGTATCGATTTGATTGCAGAATATGCCAGAGAGCATTCATTTTGTGCTGCAAAATATTCTTTGTAGCTCCACGAAAGATCTCTGACCGAGCTCATGAATCCACTGTAGCGATTATATTGTTCAGACAGATGTGCGCCATCGGAGTGTCTCCGACAGGAAAAGACCTGACGGTTGGCGGCATCCATGATCTTAGTGAGTGATTCAATGTATTTTGCAGTACCGAACGTTATCGTCCCTTTTGAATCAAGGCCGATCAACCTGAAAAAACCGGCATTGATATCATTAATAATGATATCGCGCTGGTTTTCTGCGTATTCTCTTACAAGCCGGTACAGATAGGTACCATAAATCAGTGTACTGATAAACCAGGGTTGTCCCTCATTGATTCCACTACCCATATCGCCATCATAAACATCCCCCGGATATCTGCCAAGACTGATCCCAAAGCCCAGGGCTGTGTCAGCATTGTTGATAGTATACTCCTCTCTAAAATACCGGACGATTTTTTCTATGGTAACCAGATACATATCTGTAGAGAGGTTCTGCCCGAAGCCATTGGAGAGGTATAAGGCGAACATAACATCAATATTCAGGTCATTACCAGAGGCTGTGGTGCTTGAGATGCTTGATTTGATATACGAATTTTGAATGAACTGGTTTCTCTTTGTAATCATGTCGTTCATGGCGGTATTGATTTGATTGGTGTAATTTTCAAAACCACGACGGGATACGAGCATGGAGAGTGCGGTGTAATTGATGGCATAGGTGTAGAAATGTTGTCCCTTTACCTCTTCCCAAATGTTAACCGTGTCGTTTTGGTAGTTGGTAAGTACCCATTTGAGATACTCTTCAAGTATTGAGTCAAATTCCTTACAATCAATTTTATCCTGTATATGTTTTTCGATGCGAAGCAGGGCGAGAATTCTTGTCGCCGGGCCGTCACCCTGATGTCCCCAGTTGACAAATGGCGTACCGTCGATCTTCCACTTCGCCTGGTCACGGAATTGCGAGGTTTTAAAACTTGCGCTGACAAATTGGAAATAATTGAAAAGCAGTGTTTTGAGCCAGCGAAAGTCGTCTATCAACTGTTCGATCTCCATGATTACCAGTCCGGAATCGCGGGTCCAGTCATAAACGTAGTTCTGATCGGTCTCCGGATCCTCCTCCCGTGAAGGACTCGCAATCATAGCTCCCGGTATTGAAGTAACACCTTCATCGGAAATCCGATTGGAGGTAGTACAGAAGTTGTTGAGAAGATTGGCAATGAATTTGATTGATAAGTCGGGAGGAAAAACCTGTTCGGGAATATGCTGATCAAGCTGAACGGAATGGAAGGGCCGATTCTTCAAATACATAAGGAACTCCTTTTTCTACAGGCGAAAGGGGCGGCATGGTTTGGGGTTAATGCCGTGTATCCGCCTGCGTGGCAAATGATGATGTGGTTGTATACAACAAACGATAACATCGCAAGATGAATCGTAGGTAAGTAGTATACAATGTACGACGGAAACAATCCAGACATTTTTTTACAAAATGCGTAGTCATTAGATGTTGACCACATGGTAACCGTCAGGAAAAACCTCTCCGGCCAGTGATTGATAGCGTAACAGAGCAGGGTTTGTGCTTCACCACGAATAGATGGTTGAACATATCATGCAACTATTGTATACTTCGATGATAAGACTTAATATGTGGTGAATCCTGTCAACTATCAATTCATCGGTGAGATATAATCCACATACAATTAATGAATAAAATGTGTTTTAATGCTTTCAGAAAGCTCTGATTGCAAGCCCTTGTCATCATTATTTGTAAAGGAGGTTCATCATGCCGGATAGTATGGTGATAACCGCAACCGAAATACCCTTTGGTGCAAATGTTTCCGTTGAAGGGGGAGTGACATTCAAGGTATGGGCACCAAATTGTACGAATGTATATGTTGTCGGCTCATTCAATTCATGGACACATGACATAACATCAGCTATGGAAAAAGACGATCATGGTATCTGGAGCAGCCACGTAGAGGATGCAACAGCTGGGGATACGTATATGTTTTACGTTGAAGATCCTGAACGTGGCATAGCACAAATGATGCGTGATCCATTCGCCCGGGAACTGACCTTTGATAAACCAGCCTGGCCAAATAGCTACTGTGTTATCGTGGATTCTCATGCCTACCATTGGCGTGCAGCCGGTTTTGCTGCGCCAGAGCGCTCCGATATCATTCTTTACCAGCTGCATGTCGGATGTTTCTGGGGCCCCGACCGGCTTAACAGAACTGCAGCATTTCTCGATATCATTGACCGTATTGAACATTTGTCAAATCTTGGAATCAACGTGATTCAATTGCTTCCGATAGCTGAATTCAATACTTCCACCAGTATGGGGTACAACGGGGTTGACCAGTTTTCTGCGGAAATGGATTATGAAATCGATGATGTCAAACTGTTGCGTACCTATATTAACAAAGCGAACAATCTGTTCCGGACGAAGGGGCTTCCGCCGGTAGCAATTGAAGAGGTCCGGGGAAGTTACAATCAGACCAAGCTGCTTTTTGATCTCTTACATGCCTGGGGCATTGCGGTTATATGCGATGTCGTCTATAACCATGCCGGAAATCCCATTGACAACCAGTGTATCTTCAATCTGGATAAACCTGATCCCGGCAGGAATGCAAGTCTTTACTTCTGTAATAATGATCATTGCGGTCCGGTGTTTGATTTTTCAAAACCTATGGTTAGGGAATTTCTTATCAGGAACGCACTTTTCCATTTTGATGAGCTGCATGTTGACGGGCTTCGCTTTGATCAGGTCAGCGTGATTGACTATGAGGGCGCTCCAAACGGATGGAACTTCTGTCAGGAGATGACCACTACCATACTGGCACATTACCCGAAGGCTATACTTAATGCGGAATACTGGGGTGTCAATCCGTGGGTGGTGAAGCCAGTGAAGGATGGAGGAGCCGGATTTAACTCCACCCAGCATGATCGGATCAGGATATCAGTGCGTGCAGCTGTAAAACAGGCATCGTATGGTATGGCTGCGACAGTTACAATGGATGCTATTGCAGATGCACTTCATCACCGCAATTTCTCAGCCGACCAGATTTTCACCTGTATTTGCAATCATGATATTGTTTACGCGGGTGATGGGGTAGACAGGGGGGACCGGATTCCAAAGCTGGCTGATGGTCATAACGCATGGTCGACGTATGCATGCGGACGCGCCCGGGCTGCTCATGGAATTCTCATGACAGCACTAGGAATACCGACGCTGTTCATGGGTCAGGAGATGCTTGAAACCAAACGTTGGCATGATTCACGACAGGAACAGTTCCTCCTGTGGTGGGATGGTCTCGATCATGGAGTCAAGACGGTCACTGATTTTTATCAATTTATGAAAGAGCTTATTTCTTTACGGAAGAATTATCGTACACTTCGGGATGGTTCGGTGGACACCTGTTATATTCATAACATCGACAGAATTCTCGCATTCAGACGCAGTCTGGCTGGTGAACCGGAAATTGTTGTCGTTATCAGTTTTAACGATGCGGTATTGTATCACTATGAAATCGGTTTCCCGCAGCAGGGTGAATGGAATGAAATTTTCAACAGCGACGTCTTTGACAATTGGGTAAATCCGAACGTCCACGGAAATGGCGGACGGATTCTGGTGGATGGTCCTTCGCGGCAGGGGCTTTCTTCGTCAGCACGAATTGTAATTCCGGCGAATTCGATTCTGGTATTCAGTAAAGAGTAACCATTACGTGTTTCCGGTGTATGCCGCTGCAGCATGTGTTGTATGTAAAGCAAATCATTTCTGATTGTGCAATACAAATAATGAATCGTCCCCCTGATTTATATAACAAAGCTTAATCCACGCGGCACTCCGGACTACTGATGAAAGTTGCAGTTCATCCATGCTGCCTTTAAAATAGTGGTATGATTCATTATTATTAGGTTGACCAATTCTGATTGTTGCACTGCTGTTTTCACCGACACGCAGTATCAGTGAGTCTCTGCTCAGTGGTACTTCCTTGCCATTGATAAAATAGCGTGCAATGCCTGTACTGTCACCGTGCCATTTCCAGGTATAGACAAGGTGGCTCCATGTGCCATTTACAATAGATTGTCCGGCAATAGCATAGTCATTTGCATATGCTACAAATGACGGACGCGTTCCGTTGAGACTGGTATT
>CAYMGX010000041.1:0-33308 GCA_964390065.1 uncultured Fibrobacter sp.
TTATACCCCGCATTATCCCTGAAGGAACTTCCAAACATTGCCGCTATTGAAAAAATTTCGGACTCAAATGTAAATATACTACATCTAGAAAATATTTGCTGGATAAAAGTATGGATAACGGGCTCTAACAACATTTCTTCCATTTTAAAAAAAAATGTTATTTGTAATTTTTTATAATACAATCCATATCAGATTCCGGTAACAAACACAACTTTTTTGAAAAGTAATACCGGATGAAGAGAGCGCACAATGTAAATTTACACATGCAGAATACTTCACAGTATTTATCATCCGATTACAGGAATGTTTTCTACAATTGCAATGGACTACACCCTCAATATTGTCTCTGTAGTTCTTTTCCTGATCCTGCTACTTCCGTCAATAGTCTTCAGAATCCGGATTGAAGAAAGAGCACTTCTTTCTTTGGATGGCTATTCAGAATATGCAAAAAACAGAAACCGCCTGATTCCATATATTTGGTAAGCAAAAGTATTGTACTAATTGACTCGTTATTAGAAATAAAGTATGCGCTTTCCCCCTTTGAATACACTGACCCGACGGGTAGATTCTGACAGAGCTACGGCAATGACACCTGTTAATTGACTAATATTAGCAGCTGCATTATGGCGGGCTCCATACCCTTTGAGAAGTGACTCCTGATTATTTTCAGCTTTCAGAAATACTCCCGAACTGAGGATAACTCCATCACCTCTGATAATAAATGCACCATCCAACTTTGAAAATTCCTTGATAGTTGCCTCAAGGCCGGGGTCAAGAATATTGCGATTCTCTTCACGATACCCACCAAAGGGATTCACTACCATCTGCTGACAGGACTTTCGCACTGCTTCAGAGTTACCAAGTACAAAGAGTGTACCAACCGGTTTTCCTTCCCTTCCTTCAGCTGCCAGTTCTCCTGCAATCTGAATGATTCGTGCAAGGACATGATGTTCAATGTCAAGAGGGCGAATTTTAGTACCAGCTTGAAAAAAAAGTTCAAACCTGGATGTGTCGGATATCAATAGAGCGTCTATTTTTCCGGAGCCAGGTTCTCCCAGAACACTGATAATACTGCTGTTTTTCTTTAGTAGTCCACGTGAGATAAGATTGATAAGAACCAGTTCAGCTTGACTGGTGCGATTGACATTACCAAAAGGTAGCTGAAGAATTTCGGTAACACCAGGCAACTTATCAGGATAAATGTTCTGGTCCGGACATACAAGATAGAATGCACACCGGATTTTGCTGAGACTGACTGGCGGTAAACCATCCGTGACATCATGATACACAATAGCCGCTACATTAAGCTCTGATGCAAGTTCACAGGCTTTTTGAAGCACGCGTGAAGCGGTATGCTGGGTAATTGTCAGTTTGCCTGATCTTGCGGCAACATTAACTCCGCTCAAAATATTATAGACTTTCCTTATGCTTTTTGCTTTCAGTAATTCTTCAACTCTTTCAGGTTCATTGAGTCGTTCAGCTACCTGGGCCAGCACTTTGAGATGTTCAATGCCATCACCAACAATGAGGATGATCAGTCGCACTTTGGTAGTATCATAGTCAATTCCATCCGGACTAAATCCGACTGCAGCCTGCGTTAACTTAAATCCGGGTATAAGTGCATGGGGAATTGCAATTTCCGGAAGTAAGCGTGTTGAAATTGTTGCTTCACGTTCCTGAACAAGATTGAAAATCTGGTTACGATCAATTCCGTGAGCTTCCGCATCAACAAGAGATATCAATTCTTTGAAAGCTTCGTCCCGTGTTCTGGCTTTTAGAAGCCGGGTACGATTAATACTGAAGTAATTTTTTGACAACATATCCCTCCGGAAACATAATAAACGCTAAGCCTTATTAAAAAAATGATTTAACTTTATTAAGTTGTTATAACCTGATGCTAAAAGTTGAATAATCCCATATAAGTTACTCTGAGAACGAATTTCTCTATGACAGTAAGCATCAATATTATACATCCCGGTATGAATACTAACATAGTGTTAACTCATTATATTATCAAAATATTATAGAAGATGAACTTCATTACAAACTGGAAGACAGGAAAACCGTATCAATTTCGGATGAATTAAGAGAATGAGCCGAAGAGATAGCTGATATTGATCTACGAATGCAGAATCTTTTCAATATTACTTTACGTAAGAACAATGATTATGATACATCAGAGAGACATGACCAGCCGAATTGAAATGTACCCTATGCGCAGCCAATTTAGAAAGATAACGGAATAGAAAACAAAAAGGAAAACCGAACAGCATACATTTCTATTCTGTCACTGTCACATAAAACTACCGTAATCAATACGGCAGTTTTAACTGTAAAGAATCATACATTTACTATTAACCGGTAATGGAGGAAATTATTTCACCGGGACTTATTTATTTTCAATTGCTCTGTAATAGTGCCAATACCCGATTCAAGCTTAACGAAATAGGTTCCATTGGGTAAAACTCTGTCTACCTGTATGAACGATGTCCCTGCATTTCGATATGTATTCAGCGCATTGAAGACTGATTTACCTGCAAGATCATAGATTTCCACCGTTACATTACCAGCCGTAGGTAAATTCACACAGATTGATTGATTATCGTTAAACATTGCGGTCGAAATTGATGGAATCAAAGAATTTCTGTTATATAAACTGTTTTTAAATACAGCTGTATTTTGGGTGAAAACTGCAGAAACGTTCATATTTTTAGTGATAGTGATTTTTTTTACTGAATCAGTACCGCTTATATCACCGCTCCAGTTAACGAATTTATAATTCTGGGTACTGTTAGCAGTAAGTGTTATCTCTGTTCCGCTTGTAAATGCCGTTCCGGATGGAGAAATGGTTACCGTCCCTGATGCCTGCGGCTGAATAGTGACAGTACAGGAAAATTTTTGAGGTTGGGGTTGAGTTGTCCAGAAATCAGGCATATTGCCACTTAACAATAGAAGATAGATTAATTTCAGTGATGAATTAAAATATGATTCATCCTTACTGATAAGAGACACCTGCAAAGCATAGGAACTGTCAAGCCACGCCTGATGAGTGGCATCAACCAGTCCTGCACACGCGAATGCGCCCACAAAGGCTGATGTCGGCCCTTGTCCTTTATTCCTGCCGTCAAGTTCGTACCCGTCAATGATAGCGCTGGCTTTACCACCTGTTTTAGTTGTGATCCATGATGCAATTTTTGAGCAGAAACTTTTTGCATCACTATGGCCAAACCACACATATCCCCAGCCGATACGCCATGGTGTACGCGTTGCATCATAGTAATAGGAAGCCAGCGCAGAACCATTCTCATCGCACCAGTCGGGAACTAATCCGGTAGTTGCGTTTGCACATTTCTTGAGTAAACTGTATGAATTATTCTTTACCCGATCCCAATCCTGTGAACCGGCATGCTTGAATAGTTCCAGCGCTGCAGTGCTGAAATATGATGGATTTTTCTTGGAATCCCATGAATCACCTGGTTTAAGATATCCATTTGAGTTAACCTCAAATTGGTAGATTTTTTGCACTAACGCTTTGGCATCGTTAAGATACTTCTCATCACCCCATTGTTTGTATGCTTCGATTAATGCGACTGCAACATCTACTTCAGCATCCGTTGCGGCATTCTTACCATCTGATGCAACCCCGCTGAATCCATTAATCTTCCAGTTCATCAAACCATTATTATTCAGGTAACTGTTATAATACTTCCAGAGTTTGTCGAATTTTGCCTGCGTATTATTGGTTGCATTATCCATGTAGACCATGATAAGCATTCCATAGCCGATTCCCTCACTCACGGTAAGTGATGGTGTATCAAATTTAATACGCGCTTTATCCCCACTCTCCTCATAGAAACCCTGTAGCCACTTCTGGTAATAATTCTGAATAACATCACTATTAATGGACGTTGGTTGAATACCATAAGGATATTTTGCATTTTGCGGAAATGGATATTTTGGAGCAGCCAATAATGTAATCGGTAGTATGAACGCGATTAACAAACACAACTTATTCATGGATAATCCTTGTAAAAAAAATCGTAGATTAATAAAAATAGTATAATCAGTGACCATTACTAATGAATGGCTCACAATCGTAATATAAGGATTTTCCACTTATAAATGGTAAAAATCTGGGAGGGTACTCAAGGTCGGGTACCCTTATTGTAAATCATGCGTGAGCGTTATGGTGTGACTCAATCCTCGTCTTGAGTCTATTATTCTTATTTTTCGTTGTGGTGTTCCCCTTTTGACATTACTGCACTATGTATTCCTTCGAGATAATGTACATACGTTACATAAGCCTCTACATATTCTCTGCCGGCATCAACACTTTTTTCAGCATTTTTTTTATCAGAAAATGCTTTTGTAAACCTTTGTTTAACCCCTTCTTTCACATGAGCTGCGATTTTATTGGCTAAAGTATCGATATTACCAGTCTGAAGTGCTTTGTCGGATAATTCAATAATTGGCTCTGCAGGTTCATCTTTCAATCCCGTATATGGTGCTCCTTCACCAGCTCTATGTATTCTGACGAGTGTTTCGAAGAAATAGTTCTCGCCAAGTTCTTTCGCTTCAGGACCGCTATTTCTAACAGCGATGGTTTTCTTAAAAGCAATCCTGATTTTCTCTTCATCATCCTTTTTAACCCATTTTAAAGCTGGTGTAACATCACCTTTTTCAAGTGCCCGTTTCGCATCTGTGATAACAGGTCCAGAATATGTATCACAATGGGCTGATACAACAGTGGGGAAAATGAAACCAACAATCGTAAGAAATGCTGCGAATGCAAACAACCGGATCATAGTTACTCCTTTGGTAAGGTATTGAATTGATATTGAAACATTACTCTGGTGTAAATATGCGTTATTAATCAGCAACGATCCTTGATCCGGATCAAGAAATTGAATGATTTGTGTTGGAAGAGTCTACTTATGAAATATCAAGGGTTGTATAGTGGGACGTTTTACAAAAGCGATAATGCCAATATTATTCTATATGAGAATAAATATGACCAAATCTGATTAATCCTAATAAAAAAAAGCATTGTTATACAGTCGAGATTACTGTATAACAATGCACAAAAGTTAATCAGATATTAAGATTGGTTGAGCTATAACTTCTCACTGCCAAAAATTTTCCAGTTCCCCGTTGCATGAAGCATGCCAAGCATGTAAAGCAATCCATCATAGTAGATGTATTGATCATCTGTAGGTGGTTGTACATCCCAGAGATCCTGAGCGAATTTAACGCTCAGTAGTGTACCATCAGATGCTTTGGCGGTTGCATAGTTCGCTGCATATGCATTCATCGCTGCGAGACCTGGACGCAAGCCGGTTTTGTTCTGATTATTGTCACCATATTTTGTATTGCCATCAAGAGACCACAGCGGCCAGTATCCTTTGCCATCACGTTTTTTCTCCCAAAATCCAAGGAATGTATTGCACCAGTTTGTGATGAAAGATTTGTCAGTACCGGAAGATGATCCACGCCAATCGCCATAATCTGCGCGGGCTGCACCATTAAAGTAAAGATCTGACATCCATATATCCTGAACGATATTCTGAGCAGTTCTCCATGCATCCCAGTCAAACGGAATATTTGTAGTCGGGCTTCCTACCATAAGACCGGTTGATGTATTCACACAACCAGCCAGATGTCTGCGGCCTGCTTTGGCCATGTTTGCCCAGTCAGATTGATGATTTCCGCTCCATTTTGAATACAATGTATAAAAAGCTGGTAAAATATATGATGGATCAACGGTAGCATTGCCACGGACGAATACCGGTAAGTTGTTGTTGAATGCACCGTTAGAAAACATTGCGTTAGAAACAGCATCAGCATCGGATTTGTACTTGCTGTCACCCCATCGTTGATGTGCGAAATGGAGACACATAATGAACCACTCTTCACCATCGGTAGCATAATCATTACCTTTAACCTGGCCGCTTGGGGTACACTGCCAATTGAACATCCCATCACCTCTTCTCATGTGATTCTTTGTCCAGGCCCAAATCTTATCAAATTCACTCTGCATATTCATCTGTACGGCGATCATCATACCATAAGACTGGCCTTCAGATCGTACATCGTCAAATTCAACGTCTTCAATATATGCTTCTGAACCATTATCATTATAAAGCTTACTTCCATTAGGTTTATTAGCACCGTTTTTAAAATAAAGATTTATCATGTTCTGGATCTTTGTATCACATTCCGACTTGGTTTTTCCAAGTGCTTTTGCAAACAGATAATCCCCACCGGTCGCGGCTGTATCCATTACAATTGCAACATCATCAAGCTCATAGGAACTAAGCGGATGTTTTACTGTAGTATACCCGGTTTTGGTGATCACCAGCGTATCAACTGCTTCAGCTGCTGCAGAACCATAAGTAATGAATGAACCTGATGTCTGTGTTTTAGGATCACTTACAAACATTTTGTTCCCGGAAGTAGCAATCAGTCTACAGTTTGTAGTCGTTTGATCAATGGAGATGTTGAGTGCGTAAAATCCCGGTGCAAGTGCTGGCAGTGTGTATGACTGCATACCTGGATTCATTGTAGCAAGAGAACTTTCAACAACCCTTTTTCCATTACTCGAAAAAAGAGCAACTGTCCCTCTCTGTGCCTGCGCAGGAATGAAAAAACGAAGCTGATTTCCCTGAATAGCAATATTGCCTATCCGCTGTGCCGGTGCTCTGTATACGTAATCGGTGCTGATTGAAGTGGTAGTTTTTAGTGTAAATGCACCGCTTTCATCAGTGGTATCTTTCATGGCAGAATTAGAGACCAGCGATACAATAGCTTGCGGAATTGAAGCTCCCTTGCTGTTTTTTACAGTTCCGCTTAAGTTGATCGTCGGGGCAGCCTGTACTAACGCTGTGGCGGTCAGTACAGCTGCAGGAAACAGTGCAGTTAAACGCATTTAATACTCCCTTGTTACTGAAATAGTTACTTAATACAAATATTTAGCTGATAAGCAATTCAATCATTTTTGCTTACAGATTGGTCTACTCACATATTTAATATAAAGCTTTAATTGCACTTATACCATTTTTTGTTATTAAGTATACGGGAAAGTCTGCAGATGTATTAAAATGTCACAATTTGAAGTCGAATGGCAAAAAGATATCTGAACCCTGTCCTAAATAGGTTGAGTAACCCATAATACCTTGTTTGAGCGCTGCTTTTTAATTTAAAAGATATTATAACTAATTTTAAATCAACATGTTGAAGATATTGTCACAATCAAGAAGTTGAGTCGCAAGTTTAACAATACACGTGCATTAAACATTTATCACATCTCAAAACAGGTAAACAGACCTTGCCTGAAACCGTCTAATGGATTATCAGCAGGTACGACTGTTCCTGTCTGATCTCTTTTAGTCTTTACCTTTTTTTCATTTTCTAAACACAACTCTCGATATGACACTTATTTATATTATCGTTCAGAATAATTTTTTTGATACTTTTTTCCATGGAAAAGTTGAAGATGAGCATAAAAAAAGCTGTTATTACTGCTGCGGCACGAGGAGAAAGGCTGTATCCGGTATCTGATACGGTTCAGAAATCAATGCTACCAATCATTGATACCGATGGAATTAATAAGCCAATAATTCAAATTATTGCTGAAGAGGCCTTCTCAAGCGGAATAGAGGAAGTTTGTATTATCTGTGCTCCGGGTGATGAAAGAAAATATGTTGATAGCTTTAAATCACTTCACACTTCTCTTACTAAAGCATACAGACATAGAGAGTGGGCACAGGTTCAGGCTGCAAACATTCAGAACCTGCTTGAACGTTGTACTTTCAAAGTTCAGGAACAACCAAACGGGTATGGTCATGCAGTCTATCAGGCAAGAGATTTTGTAAAGGATGACTCGTTTCTTCTTCTACTGGGTGATTATCTGTATGTTTCGCATTGTATTGGAAAGCGCTGTGCAAAGCAGCTCGTTGAAATTGCTGAAAAAGAGGATTGTTCTGTTTCAGCAGTAAACCCTACAATTGAACACCTTATCCATAGATATGGGACACTCACCGGAAAAACCATTGCAAATCACAATGGTGTTTACGAGATCGAAAAAATACTTGAAAAACCATCTGTAAGTCAGGCAGAGCTTGAACTTCAAACCGCAGGACTTCGCTCCGGGTACTACCTCTGTTTTTTCGGGATGCATATTTTTAAACCGGTAATATTTGATTACCTTCAGGATGCAATCTGCTCCGGAAACAACAAAGTTCTTCTTACTCCTTCTCAGCAGACACTTGCGCAAAATGAAAAATATCTCGCACTTGAAATGTCAGGTACACGATACGACACAAGTAAGAGATTAGGCCTTTTACAGGCGCAGATTGCACTTGGGATGTCCGGGTGCATAAAAAACGAAATGCTCAGTTCAATTGTTCAGATCCTTGCTGAAACCGAGAAATCGCATTGAAATTTACCATTTCAAATAAGATGTTAACATTGGAATGAAACACAATCACACAGGCATGTGGAATTTGAATATCAGGAATCAATCCCTGTGCCGAATCATGAGTAAGTAATTTTTATGAACCAGTTTATTGATACAATAATTTCCACAGACCCGCTTGTCCGCAACAGACCGTTCCACGATCTGTGCATTGACAAGTCAACTTCAGATCTGCTCAAAAGTTTTCAGGAACTCGACATATTTCGCAAATCGACACCGAATCTTTACGAGAGAGTCAGGGCTTGTATTTTTCTCTACGCAGGCTACAGGTTTTTTCTTCAAATGTCAAAGGAAATCTGTCAGACCGGTATAATTCCCGTAAATGGCTACAATGGTATTCTTAAAAGGGATTATGAGAAATCAATTGATATATTTAATAACGAACTTCGTTTAAAAGGCCCTAATTCCAACATTTTCAGCTGTCTGGCAGAAAGCTATCATCACCTGACATTTCAGATCCTTGCAGATCAGGTCCGAAAAAGTGTCAGATCGAGTAAAGGAAACCAATGGATGTTCCGTGTGGGACACTATGAGGAACACCCATTACGTATTCATCCCCGGATGCTTGATCGTTCCAGTAAAAATGATCTTTTCCCGCTACTTCAGGAAAAAACTCCGGTTCGTATGGATCTTACACACAGTGCATGGTCGGATATTTTCTTCCTTGGGATGGACTATCCGGAAGGTGCACGAGTAATAAATGTGTCAATAGATCTTGGTGTATACGGACGCGACAAAGAGGTAAAAGCGCCTCTTGAAGCCTATTTCAGGGTGATAACAGAGCCTGTCATTCGACTCACATCACTTGATCTCAAAGCAACAAAAGATATTACTGAACTTTCGGATCTTTTCAATTTCGGTAACGATTACCTGAGCCTGATAAAAGCAGCCATAATCGCATCCGGTGTTATTCCACCATCGTTTGAAGGCACAAATAACCAGATTAAGGACATACTTGGCAAAATAGTATCTCCTGGTTTTGGAATTGAACTCGTAACAAAAGTTAATGATATTCCGAAAGGTTCACGGCTTGCAGTGTCGACAAATCTTCTCGGCTCCATGATAAGCCTTCTTATGCGTGTCACACGTCAGACGCAGTCCCTTGAGGGTCTTTTGACAGAACAGGAGAGACGATTAATTGCATCACGGGCGATACTTGGAGAATGGCTCGGTGGATCAGGTGGAGGCTGGCAGGACAGTGGTGGTGTATGGAATGGTGTAAAGGCAATTGAGGGCGCGCTTGCAAAAGAGGGCGATCTTGAGTATGGAATAAGCCGTGGGTGCCTTCTTCCAAGACACCATGTTCTTGACAACTCAAGACTACATGAAAAATTCGAAGAGAGACTCGATTCATCACTTATCCTGATGCATGGTGGGATGGCATCAAATGTGGGTCCGATACTTGAAATGGTGACCGAAAAATATCTATTAAGATCTGTCAACGAATGGGCTGGCAGACAGGAAACCAATTCAATCTATGAAGAGATGCTTGAAATCCTCAAAAAAGGTGATATCAAAGCACTTGCCTCGCTTACAACACGAAATTTCAACGGCCCTATAAAAACAATAATACCCGCTGCCACAAACCATTTTACAGAAACAATCATTGCAAAAGCAAAGGAAGCTTTGGGTGATGACTACTGGGGTTTTCTCATGCTTGGAGGAATGTCCGGTGGAGGAATGGGATTGTTTGTTAATCCGGCAGTTTACAGCGTAGCAAAAGAGAAGATCCTGCATATTCTCAGGGAAACAAAGGAAGCGATGGATGAATATCTGCCGTTTGCCATGCAGCCGGTAGTCTATGACTTCAAGATCAATAACAACGGCTCTGCTGCAAAATTGTTCTCAAAGAACGAAGCTGTTCTTCCCGATGCGTACTATTCGTTGCATATACCTCTTCTTGTAAATGGCAATGCAAAAAAAATTCCTGAATCCAGAAAGAAAGAAATCGACATCGCAACAGCAACATGTTCTGGAGGCGACGCAGCATTCCAGATGCTCAGATCCATGGTATGCAATTTTTTTACATTTACAACCGAAAACGGTACTGATACCAATGCACATAATGAAGAAGCAGAACAAATAAAGAAAGAAAATGGTTTTGACTATATTCAGCACGATCAGATACGACAGGATCTTATCAAGGGACGTATTGGACTCGCCCGTAACAGGCTGCCGACAGAAACGATCATAGAAGATGTTGATAAATCCGGTATTACCATTCTTTCTGATTTAAAAAATGCAGAACAGTCCGGTTCAGACCTGATCTCATCCGGTAAGGTTGGCATATTTTGTCTTGCTGCCGGTGTCGGAAGCCGCTGGACAAAAGGGGCTGGTGTGATAAAAGCGCTGAATCCATGTATTGATATTTACGGAAGACACCGGTCATTTCTTGAAATTCATCTTGCGAAGGCAAAAAAAACCGGACTATCCTGCAATTGCAGCATTCCTTTTGTCGTTGCTACAAGCTACCTTACTCATAAACCGATAGAATACATGCTGGCATCAAACGGTAACTACGGCTACAATGGAAAGGTATACCTGTCATCAGGCAGGTCGATTGGACAAAGATTCATTCCGATGGAACGTGATTTAAGGTTCCTCTGGGAAGAGATGGCACAGGAACAGCTTGACGAAAATAAACAAAAGGTCAGGGATGCCCTTCGTGAAGCACTGATTGACTGGGCAAAGAAAAACGGTGAAGGCAGCGATTACATTGAAAACATACCACAGCAGAGGCTTAGTCCGCTTGGACACTGGTATGAAATTCCCAACATGTTAAGAAACGGCGTTCTTGCGAAAATGCTTGTGGAAAACCCGGATCTTGAGCATATTATGCTTCATAATATTGACACATTGGGAACAAACCTTTCTCCCGACGCACTTAGTCACCATGTACAAAGCGGTAATGCTCTAACGTTTGAGGTAATTCCGCGGCATGTTGATGACCGTGGTGGTGGTCTTGCATGTATTAACGGCAAAGTCCGTCTCCTTGAGGGGCTCGCGCAACCTCACGATGATGATGAACTTGCGCTGAGCTATTATAATACACTTACCACATGGATCAATATAGATAAATTGCTTTCACTTTTTGGAATCAGAAGACCCGATCTTTACACATTAAAAGACAGCGACATCGCAGAAGCAGTACGACGAATCGCCCGGCGGATGCCGTCGTATGTTACAGTTAAAGATGTGAAATACCGCTGGGGGCATGGCCAGGAGGATATTTATCCTGTTGCCCAGATTGAAAAGTTATGGGGTGATATGAGCGCCCTTCCGGATCTCAAATGCGGATATCTTGTGGTCCCCCGTTTTCGCGGTCAGCAGCTCAAAGATCCATCACAGCTGGATGCCTGGATTACTGATGGCAGCAGGGATTTTGTTGCATCACTTTGCAGGTTTTAATACTTTCATTGCAGTTGCTGTATACATGTGTGGTTAAATCAGGAATATGAACTAAATCCCCGATCGTGATACGGGGATTTAGTTCACAAGTTACGAAGCGTATACACCAAGAGTCTGATCTGCAATCAGATCCCATGAGAATGATTTCTCAACAGCCTGACGACCGTTGCTGCCCATCCAGCGGGCATGGTCAAAGTTTGCAAAGGTTGATCCGATTCCCCATGCAATTGATTCAGGGTTAGCGTAAACTTTAAAACCATTAACATTATGCCATACAAATTCTGTCCCGTTATGCGTTGCAACAACCGGTTTCCCTGCAGCCCAGGCTTCAAGTACAACGATCCCGAAAGGCTCGTTTCTGCTTGGAACCACAACAACATCACAAGCCTTATAAATATCAATAAGCTCTCCACGGGGAAATGCTCCATAGAACCTGCATGCATGCGCTACACCAAGATTCCTCGCAGTCTGTTCGATCTGCCCTTTCATGTCACCTTCACCGGAAATAATAAATTTCGCATTCGGGTGGAACTTAAGGATGTATGGAATCGCTGAAACAAGAAGATCCGGTCCCTTTTGTGTACTGAGTCTGCCTACAAATAACGCAGTTGGGTCCATTGGCCCAACGCCATACCGGGCTTTGATCTGACCGGGATCAACAAAACCGTTGAACTGCTGGTAGGAGATACCATTTGCTATGACATTCGCTTTCCAGTCAGGAACATTGTAAATCCATTGTATTTCGTTTTTCAGGAGCTGAGAAACGGTAATGACTTTATCTGCACAAAATGTTCCATGACGTTCATGATCCATAATCCGCTGAGCACGACCTTTATAAAAGTTATTGCCGCAACGTCCATATTCTGTTGAGTGCATTGTGATAACACCCTTGCGTCCCCGCCCCTGCTTGATCCAGACCATTGCATTTGATGCCATCCAGTCATGGGCATGAATAATATCAAAATGACCACCCATGTAATGTTCCTGATGATACACTGCATCAACAAACGCTCTGCACATATTATTTACATCATCAACAATATCGGCACTTCCGGTATATGGTACGCGATGGTAATGAACACCATGAACATTGTCATATTGCCAGTCCCCATTCCACCTCATTCTGGTAAAAACATGGACTTCGTTTCCCTTTCGTTCAAGTGCAGCGGCAAGTTCTGTCACATGAACTGCAACTCCACCAAGAGAAACCGAATGAAGCGATTCCCAGGCAAGCATAGCAATACGCATAGTACAACTCCCTTCACAAATTCAAAATGTAGAAAACACAATCCTGCGGGATAAAAGACGAGCAGGAAATTAACCAGAGAGGACGAGTTCAAATTCAAGGAAGTACAGCATATATCCAATCTGTGTATTTTCAAGATAATTAATGTATTGGGTGGTTGTCAAATTGGGGTGTGGGAGATGTGACGAGTGACAAGTGACTGGACAAAAGGAACTGGTGACATGGTGACATGGCCAAACAGATGGACACCATCTTCTTACGCTGGTCACTTGTTACGTGTCACGTGTCACTTCCTCCCTTTATCCAGCGCAACTGCAGCAAAAAGTACAGCTACTGATACAAACAACGGAATCCACCCCCACTGCATTGAATACACTGATTTGAAACTGGCTTTAAAAAGACTATTCCCCACCATAAAATCATCTATTTGTCCATTTAGTATGAACAGGTGATAAAACAGTATAATTGTAATAAGGATTGCAGGTAACCAAAGCAGCTTGACTTTTCCAAAAAAGGTACTAATTCCTGACAAAAATCCAAGCATTAAAAGCAAAACACCTGCGCCACTCCATTTTGCAATAAACGACATATCACCGCCAAATGGTTTGTTCACCACCGGGGCAAATACTGAAATTATTAAAAGGATAGATCCGATAAATCCGATCAGGTTGTTTCTTTTTGTGATATCCATTTTATTGTAGTCCTTGTTATAATCTTTTGAATATTTCAAATTTAAAGGAAAATAAATAAACGGAATGAATGTTAAAGAGAAAAATAGCGGGTAATTTGAATTACATTACTATTCAGAGGCCTGACCGTAAGGGAGGGCTTTCTTTCGACAAGGTAAGCCCCCTCAATTACAGCCAGATAGCAGGTTTCACTCCCCCTCTCCATCAAAATGGAGAGGGGGCCGGGGGGTGAGGCATCTTGCACCAGCAAACCGGACAACCCACTTGTGAGCATCATATTCATAATAGTATCTTACTACAAATAATCACCTGATCACCTTAAAATGTAGGTTTCGGAATGAATAAAAGCGTATATGCTGATCTCTTAAATGAAATTATACAAGCTCACAGCGACAAAGATTGTTTTCATATCAAACGTAATGACAGGTATACAACCTGGAAGTATCGTGACTTCAACAATGACCTTAATGCACTTACTGATAATCTTAAAAAACATGGACTTAAAAAAGGTACCAATGGTATTGTTATCGGTGAAAACTCTCCGGAATGGGTAATTGCCTATCACGCAATACTCCTAACCGGCGCTTGTACGGTTCCAGTTGACCCGAACATTCCACCTGCAGAAATAGAATCAATTCTTTCTATCACGGAAGCAAAGGTGGTTTTTTGTTCCAAGGTCTATATCAGCCTGTTCCGGACTTTAAAAGACCAGTGTCCGTTCCTTGAAAAGATCATTGTGCTTGAACCTGACTATAGTGATAAAGAACCGACCTTAAAAAAAAATGTTAGTCAGGGAAATCCCAATAAAAGTGCATTCTCATTAAATTTCGCCCCTGATGATCCCATGGTGATCATTTTCACCTCCGGAACAACAGGTAAAGCAAAAGGTGTTGTCCTCTGCCAGAAAAACTTTACGGTGGTGACCCGCTATGGCATTCCCCGAATGAAATTATCATCAGCAGATACAGTTTGTGCAGTACTCCCGCTGCATCATGTCTTCGGTTTCGCAGCGTGTATTGCCGGTCCAGTTCTTGCAGGAATGGATGTAGTATTTGTTCCGCAACTCAAGGGACCACTTATTCTTGAGGCGCTTCAGGATAAGGGTGTGACAATGCTTCCCGCAGTTCCGAAAATGATTGCTCTTTTCTATGAAAGCATTATGCACAATGTCAAGAAAAAAGGACCAATGGTGCAATCGATGTTTGCAGGAATGAAAACGATCTCAGCAACCGTTGGTGAGACATTTGGCGGAGGATTCAGACGAAAACTTTTCACATCAGTTCATAGCAGCTTCGGAGGAAAACTCAAGGTAATTGTTTCCGGTGGTGCGGCACTTAACAAAAAATACTGGAACGGATTTCGTCAGCTTGGATTCAATATTGTCGAAGGGTACGGACTTACCGAGACCTTTGGACCTATAACGCTTTGCCCTATTAATGACTCCAAACTCGGATCTGTCGGCCCCGTACTTGATGAGAATGAAATCAAGATTATCGATCAGGATGCAAACGGTCGCGGAGAGATCCTTCTTAGAGGAAATTGTGTATTTAAAGGGTATTACAAAAATCAAACAATGACTGATGATGTCCTTGATAGCAGCGGGTGGTTTCATACCGGGGACCTTGGTTATCTCGATAAGGAAAACTTCCTTTTTATCAACGGGCGCAAAAAGGATGTTATAGTTCTTGACACTGGGAAAAATGTCTACCCCGACGAACTCGAAGATTACTATGGAACATCACCGATGATCGAAGAGATCGGAATATTTGGTATTAAGCAGGATGAAGGTGAAGTTGTAGCTGCAGCCATCGTTCCATCACCGGAAGTCCGCAAGAATAGTTCTCTTATGCAGGCATCTGATATGCTCTTTGAGGAACTGAACAGACTTGGAAAAGGGCAGCCGATACACAGAAAGATCTCCGATTTCGTAACAGTGTTTACTCCTTTGCCACGAACGACAACAAAAAAACTCAAAAAACCTGAACTGGTTAAACTTTACAATTCAATAAAACGGAAGACTAATGTAAAAGGGATACCGGAGCAGCTTTCTGTCGTTGAAGTAGTCCTGATGCAGACCGAGGAATTTGCAAAAGTTGTGGGCTGTATTCTGCATGTAGCACCAAAACTTGATCGGAATATTATTACACCGCGATCGCATCTTGAAATAGATCTGGGCCTTGAATCATTTGACAAGATCGACCTTCTGAGCTGTACCGAGAAACAGTTTAAAGTCAATATTCCTGAATCGATTTTCAGCCGACTGGAAACAGTAAGTGATCTTGTTTCATTTATGCGCGACCAGAAGTTTTATGGTATACAACCGGCAATGGATCGCGTGCTCAGTCTGCGTGACAGAATTCTTGGTGATCAGGTTGATTTTCCTGCATTACCTAAAAGTTCTGTGCTTAAGCAGGTTGCATTACCTGTGATCCGCGGATTCGTCTCAGGTGCCAATCATTTCTCTGCACGAAACATTGATATTCTTAATACTATCTCATCTCCTCTCATTTTTATTTCGAACCACAATAATATTCTTGATGCATTCTGGATTCTGCACTCAATCCCTGAAACGCAAAGAAAAGAGACCTATGTTATTGCAGAACCAAATGAAAAATACCCCAAAATTCCCTACTCATTCCTTGATGAGCACATTATTAATGTCGAACCACCTAACGATCCGATTCAGGTGGTAAAAGTGTCACTGTCGATTATTCGTAACAAGCGTAATCTCATAGTGTTTCCTGAAGGGCAGATTTCTAAAAATTCTATCGTCGGACCTTTTAAATCTGCTGTAAGCCTTCTTGTCAGGGAAACCGGTGCAACAATAGTTCCTGTTAATGTTGACAGTACACAAAACAGTTGCAGGGTTGTGTTTGGTACTCCATTCTCAGTACCGCAGTTACTATCCCGAAATACTATCAGCAGGAATGCATCCTCAGATGAGATTTCTGAGTATTTGCGGTCAGTTGTTGTTGGGTTGAAGTGACTTGATCCCACCCGCGCTCAGGGCCGCACGACCTCCCCCATAAAGGGAGGTATAATTGTTTTGACATCAATAAACGTACTCACCTTTGTGAAAGATTTTATAATAACGAATGATAACCATAATTCCGGGCCCCGACTGTAAAGGAGGGGATTCTTGCTTCTCATTGGAAAGAAAGCCCTCCCTTACAGTCAGGCCTCAGAATGAAACGATCTGCTGCTATTTAATCAGAACCTTAAAAAACAAGTGTATCTCATTATTTTTTAAACAATTATACCGCTCCTACGGGAGAGGTTGCGGCTTTTCGCGGGAGAGGTCATTGCCTTGTGCGACCCCACGTTCTGAATTATTTTGAGTCAGAAACGTAAGACTCTTATTACCGTTTCTGGCAAAACACTGACAGCGTTGCAGCAGTCAGATTTGGCAATCTAACATACTTGTTCCAGATCGACACAAATGGCACTTAACCTTTATACCAGCAACCGAATCGAATCTCTAGTTCCAATTCTTGCAGATGTTGTTAGACAACCACGGAAATCTATTTTTCAGGAAGAAGTAATCGTTGTTCAGAGTCGCGGTATGGAACAGTGGTTGTCACTGGAGATCGCAAAACAGTTAAAAATCAATGCTTTTTGCAAGTTCCCCTTCCCCACCGCCTTTTTCAATAAGCTGCTTCAGGGAGATCACAAATTTAAAGGAGACCTTATCCCTTTTGACCCCGGACTGCTCACATGGCGGATTTTCAATCTGCTGCCATCACTGCTTGATGATCCCGCATTTTCTCAACTTCATTCGTATCTGGTTGATAATAGGGATATTAAACTATTCCAGCTCTCCAAAAAAATCGCTGACATTTTCGATCAGTACACAATGTACCGTACCGACATGATCGAGCTGTGGGAAAAGAATACTGGTGACCCATCGTGGCAGATGCGCTTGTGGCAAAAGCTTGCCATCGATGTTCCCGCACATCGCCTTCATCTTAAAAATATGTTTATCAATTCGTTAAAGTTATCAGAGGGACATCCGGATCTTCCTGATCGAGTCTCGTTCTTTGGAATATCATCATTGCCGGTGTTTTTTACAGACATGATCGAGATACTCTCTCAATTCATTGATATTAATTACTTTCTGTTAAATCCCTGCAGTGAATTCTGGGATGATATCGTATCTGAACGTGAACTCAACCAGCTTAACCGCAAACGTAAACGACTACATAAAAAAGCTGTTGATACAACCATTGAACACTATGAAACACTCAATCCGTTGCTTGGCTCATTTGGAACCTATGGTCGGGATTTTCTTGCCCGGATCCATGGTGGAAACACCGACGAATCGTATACGCTGGTGACATCCGAATCGGATTCACTTTTACAAAAAATTCAAAATCAGATAGTTATACCAACTGAGGTGATTTCGGGAACTCTTTCTCCAGCGGATTCATCAATACAGATTCACTCCTGTCACAGCAAACAGCGTGAGATTCAGGTACTTCATGACTTTCTGCTCGACAGCCTGAACACTAACCCCGATTTAAAACTCTCAGATATCGCCGTTATGGCACCCGAGATCGGAGAGTACTCGTTATACGTCTCAAACGTCTTTAACGCCTCCAATGGGCCTCAAATGCAGTATGCGATAACCGACAAGACGATTCAGGATTCGTCACCGGTATCGGTGACTTTTCTTGAGATTTTGGCATTGGTTACTTCACGATTTACATATACATCAATAATTAACATATTGGAAAATGAGGCAGTTAGAGAGAAATTTAATCTCTCGCTTGATGAGACTGTCCAGATCAAGAACTGGTTGACTGATACACAGATCAACTGGGCGCGGGATTCATTGCATAAAGAGTCACTTAAGCTTCCACCTACCAGCGAAAACACCTGGAAATCCGGCATCGATCATCTCCTGCTCGGATTTGTCATGCCTAAGTTGGATTCTGTTTTATATCAAGGTATTACCGGTAATGATATACTAAGCTCCAGCACATCGGCGGAAACGTTTGGCAAATTCTTAACCTTTTATAAATCAATTGAGACTATCACTGCAACACTTTCAAAATCATATACTTTGGTTGAATGGGTCAGAATTATCAATTCGATATTTACAACCTTTTTCGTTGATTCTGAAACCACACAATCTGAACTATCGACTCTCAGAAAGATCACTGAACGGCTGATCAGCTACACACAACACATTGAATCATCAACGCAAGATACTGATAATAAGCTTATTATATCATTTGATGTCATCCTGACATGGCTTAAAGGTGAGGTGGCATCAACGCGGATCAGTCACGGCTATATGAATGGCGGTATCACCTTCTGCTCACTGCTTCCGATGCGTGGTATTCCTTTTAAAATCATATGTTTAATCGGTATGAACGAAAACGTTTTCCCGCGACGTTCAAGCGCAATGTCCTGGGATCTTATCGCAAGCCGCCCCCGAAAAGGTGACCGCTCCATTGAAATCGAAGACCGGTATGTATTTCTTGAAACGATCATGAGTGCCAGGGAGAAACTTTTTATCAGCTACCTTGGACAGAATGAACATAATGAGCGGGTAGCGCATGCATCTATATGTGTTGAGGAATTAGTTGGTTATGTGGGGGGGGTGGTAGCAAGGAGCAAGGAGCAAGGAGTAAGTAGTGAGGAGGAGGATGGGGGGAAGATGCCAGAATCCAGTAGCCAGAAGCCAGTAGTTGGGAGTGAAGAGGAAGAAGGTGGAATCCAGGAGCCGCAAGCCAGAAGCCAGAAGTTTGAAGATGGGCGTTGGAATACTGCTGCAGGGTTGGTCAGGAGGCATAAGTTGCATGCTTTTAATCCGTTTTATTTCAGGGATTTAGAGGGAACGTTTTCAGTGGGCACAGATGAAGGTACTACCCCATTCTTCAGCTACAACACCCACGCTTACAAAAGCGCCATAACACTATTAAATTCAAAAAGTAATTATGATGATAAGCCTTTTATTATTCACGATATTCCCCTACCTGATGACCATAAGTTTGAAATTACCATTAATGACCTGACAAAATTCTACAAGAATCCGTCTAAATATTTTCTCAACAATGTATTACGGGTTGAATTCGCTTATCTGAAAGATTCTGTGGATGATGTCGAGTCGTTTCGGCTTGATAATCTTGAAAGTTATGGAATTCGCCAACAAATCTTTGATGCAGTTTATAATTCCAAAGGTTCAGAAAATGAATTATACGATTATTATAAAGCATTGAATTTACTGCCTCACGGACAGCCTGGCTCAGTTGAATTTGATAAAATATTCAGTGATGTTCAGATTTTCTCAAGTCGTGTTGCAGATTACTGCACAACCGCTCAGCTTGAAAATCCTGAGATCGATTATACGTTTGAGAACATCTTCGTGTATGGAATGCTACGGCCGGTGTTCAAATCAAACATGATCGTGTGCCGTAACTCAAATGAAAAGCCACAGGATCTGTTAAGCGCCTGGATTCAACACCTGTTTTTAAACACAATAAAATCAGAAGATTATCCAAAATCGACAATCCTGCTTTCAAGTGATACATCAAAAAGATTTAATCCAGTCAATAACCCGAAATATCACCTTGATATACTGCTTAATTATTTCCGGGAAGGCAATATCCGGCCGCTACGATTCTTTCCGAAAACATCATCGGCCTATGTAAGCAAATTATCTTCAGGTCGGGAAAAGGCACTGATTAATGCGACTAAAACATGGTCATCAGACGACTTTACGTCATTCGGTACAGAATCGGAAGACCGGTATATCTCGTTATGTTTTGATGCAGTTACAACGTTAAACAGTGAGTTTGAAGCTATTGCATCACAGATCCTGCAGCCGATGTATGATCATATGACTAACGCTGATGGAGGTGATAATGACTAAAAACGTTATAAAACAATTACTTACACCATTCAATACGGTTACATCACCCCTCACCGGCAGCAATCTTATCGAAGCGAGTGCAGGGACAGGTAAAACATTTACGATCACGCGTATTTTCATGAGATTACTGCTTGAGAAACGGTTCCCGTTGTCATCAATACTGGTGGTTACGTTTACCGAAGCCGCCACCCATGAACTCCGCGAGCGTATTTATCTCTATTTAATAGAGGCGCTTGCAGCGTTTACGTCAGGTAGTTCCGATGATCCTGTGGTCGGGAATCTGATCACCACGATTGCACCCTCAGAAGGCATTAAGACCCTTAAGGACGCGCTTGCATCCCTGGACACCTGCCCCGTATACACGATCCATGGTTTCTGTAAAAAGCTACTGTCGGATTTTGCATTTGAAAGCAGTTCAACCTTTAATCCGGATTTTATTAAAAGTCAAAGCGAGTATGTTCGTCAGGCAGCACAGGATTTCTGGAGAATCAATTTTTATGATGCCGCTGCAAGATTTGTTAAGTATATCGAAAATAAAAAGATATCACCTGCGACATTCGAAACAATCTTTACTAATTATAACAACCACAATTCTGCCCGAATCATACCCGACTGTTCACCGGTCGATTATGCTGCAGTTGAATTACGTTTGCAGTCACTCACTGAACTGTTTGTGAATCAATGGACTGCACAAAAAGCCGACATCATCGATTGCCTGATAAAATGCAAGCTTTCAAAAACCAGCTATGGTGATTCGAAAATTGCTTCAGGCGCAATGAAACTGGATCGCATTGTCGCAAACGGCTCTGTTACCTTAGGCGACAAAAAAGCAATAGAACTGTTCTCACTGACAAAAATAAAGAACAGCTTCAAGAATGGATCTCAGCTTGTGGATCACGATTTTTTCACGCTCAGTGATGACCTCCTCGAATGCGCAATATCACTTGACTCCCTCTATGAAAAGCAGCTTGAATATCTTTACAGTCAATCGATTAGTTTTATCAAAACGCATGTCGCTGATGCAAAAAAACGCAGCAACGCGATCTCCTTTGATGACATGCTTAATAATGTGTATCAAACATTACAATCATCACAGGCAGCACAGTTCAAGGCGCAGGTTTTAACTAAATACCGTGCGGCGTTAATTGATGAATTTCAGGATACTGACCCGGTGCAGTACGGGATTTTTAAGCAGCTTTTTGTTGAGACTTCATACCTAAATCCCCCGCCCCCTAAATCATACCTCGTCAGGTACTCAGAAGCATCGCCCGCAGGGGGATTTGAAGAGTTTGTAATCACCTTTTTTATTGGTGATCCGAAACAGGCAATTTACAGCTTTCGGGGTGCAGATGTGTTTACCTACTTGAAGGCATCACGGGAGGTTGGATCACACTTTACGCTTGATACCAACTACCGCTCGGACCCATCACTGGTAAACGCTGTCGTAGAGATTTTTTCGCAAGCAAAGCAGCCATTTTTTATTGATGAGATTGATATTGCAGCAGTAAAAGGCGGAGTCACTGATGTGGCAAAGGTTGCCGTTGATAACCTCGAGGTGAAACCTTTGCACTTGCGATTTTTGTCGGATAAAAAATCGTCAGCAGTAACCATTATGGATGATGTCATCTGTGAAATATCGCTACTTATCGCACACGGAACGATCGGTGCAAAAAAGATTCAGGCGTCACATATTGCAATACTTGTCCGCGGAAACAGAGATGCATTCAACTACCAGAACGCGCTTTCCAGAATCGGAATTCCATCGGTGATCGCAAGCAATGCGAGTGTGTTTTCAACGCCGGAAGCCGACGATTTCTTTCAACTCCTCAGTGCAATCGAAAAACCTACCGATGCTCTTATTAATGCAGCCCTTACACTCCCCTTTTTCAATTTCAACAGTAGTCAGATTTTTAATCTGTCAAACAACGTGAATGAGTTCGGCAGATTGCTTGCACTCTTTACCAGTGCACAGGCTTCATGGTACGCTGACGGGTTTGGGGTGATGATCAACCGGTTCTTCAGAGATATTGGTATCGAACAGGCTGTTCTCGCTCAGGTATCGGGTGAACGAAAAATCACTAACTACTATCATATTAAAGAGTTACTGGAAAAATCAGCAACAACCGGACACGATCGTCCCGGCGCACTGCTCGCATCCTTATCATCCAAAATAAAAGAGGCTGAGCAAAAAATTACAGCCTCTGATGATGAACTTATCAGACTGGATACAGATGATGATGCAGTGCGGATCATGACAGTGCATAAAAGTAAGGGGCTCGAATTTGATATTATATTCTGTCCGGATATGGCAATTACCCAGTCGGTACGTAAAAAAAATCAGGAAGGCCAACCTTTTATTTTTCACGATCAGGGTGAACCGTTGTATGCATTGGGTAAAAACGAGATTGATCAACATAAGGAATCGCTCTGTAATGAGCAGCTTGCAGAAAATCTTCGACTGCTCTATGTTGCGCTTACCCGTGCGAAATCGCTGTGTTACCTCTATTACGAAAACTCAAAAAACGCGCAGACATCATCGCTTTCCTGGCTAATGTTCAGCAACCAGTGTGCGGTAAAAAGTGTGTCATCGCTGGATACTATTACCAATAAGCAACCCGCTGAATTTTTCTTTGATGTACTGAAAAGACAAACCTCGCTAAGTGATGCTATTACAGTTACAAAGGTGCCGGAGTCGGTCACACCGGCATACTACTCTGACAAGCGCACTGATGAACATGACGATCTTGTTTTCCGAAAATTCACCGGCAAGGTTGCATCACCCTGGAGAATCGCAAGTTACTCTCTTCTCGCCCACTCCGGCACATCGCAGCCACAACATTTCGAGATGCGGTTTGATGAACGTGAGATCGCACTGAATATTCAAAAAAGTACTGCCGTTAATTTTGATATTTTCTCGTTTCCAAGGGGTGCAAAATCCGGAACACTGCTTCATGGTATTATCGAAGCTACGGATTTATCAGCAGAAGTAGGTTCTGACACCATGGAGCTGGTCACGGCATCACTTGAGAAAAACGGATTCGAAACCACCTGGGCAACGGTGATATTTGATATGCTTACAACACTAAAGCATGTCCCGCTAAAAACTGAAGATGCGGAAATAATGCTTGGTCAGATCCGCCCGGAAAACTGTATTAAAGAGATGGGATTTTACTTCCCGCTCTCTCCTGTTTCGCACCGGGAGCTGAAAGCGGTTTTTGAGGATCAGCAGAATCTGTTTGATGATATCTACACCGCCGAGGGCTTGAGTTTCGATACGCTCAGCGGTTTTATAAAGGGCTTTGTTGATATGATTTTCCTGCATGATGACAAGTTCTATATAATCGACTGGAAATCAAACTACCTCGGCAGTTCAGTGCAGGACTACACCCCCGACAAACTCCGCCCGGTCATGAACAACGAGCACTATGTATTGCAGTATTATCTGTATACCGTGGCACTTGATCAGTATCTTCGGGTGCATAAGCCGGGGTATACTTATAAGAAGCATTTCGGTGGTGTGTTGTATCTGTTTCTGCGGGGATTGAGTCTGGAGGGTGATTCGGGGATTTTTTATGATCGTCCGGATTTCGCGAAGGTTGAGGCGTTGAGGAGGGTGCTTTTGGGGTGAGATGGTACTTATTGTTTTTAGCGTAATTTTAGGTGAACACCTATATATCCTACATAGATAATTCTTTCTGCACCGTTAGGGAAGAAATGAATCCGAAAACCATTCGATAATTTTATATGTTTTTCAAACATTTGTTTTGTACCTGAGGGTAGAAAAAACTCACGTTGTTTTCTTAATTCAGGAGTATTATGAACTGTTTCAGATTCGCCACTAACCTGATGATTAATTCCATACTTTCTAAGATTTTCGTCAGAATAAGCGACGTATTCGCCTGCTTGAAATTGTTCACAAAAATTATTTAAAGTAGTAAGTGATTCGATCACTTGATTAAGTGTTGATGTTGATCCCGACCAGTTCAGCAACTGTTCATCTGTTTTACCACAAAATATAAGGTTAGGAAATAGTTCGTTTCTTTTGTTAAACAAATCTCTTGAGGATGCTAATAACAAATTCCTATCTTGTAATAACTGAGCTTCATTGTTTTGTACAACATCCAATGAATGGAAATTAATCAAATCATAATTTGATTCAACCAACATCCTATTTTGATCAAGTTTTCTTACAGCAATGGTTAATGGTGAAATATTCCAGGGACTTTGAGATGGAAAGCTAACGATTGACGATTCATTCCAATAGGCAGCTTTAATAGCAGAATATTCTGAATCATTTAGGAATACTTCCGTTAATTCTAAATCATTTAAAATATCTGCCTGATTAAATAATGGTTGGTTTATTGAAATGCTTCGAAATGCTCTGATTAATTCCTTGTATTCGTCATTATTATTCTGGTTATACCAATCTTGCCAGAAAAAATTTTCTGCAAGTTTCAAGCGGAACCAACTACTATCAACACTTTCATCTAACAAAATGATCGATAAACCTATTCGCTTACATTTTAAACAAATTTTAAGGAATAAAGGAACGGCATCATAAGCTTCATTGACAGATTGAAATGGTAATGAATGATGGTTAAATACCAGGAATCTACTCAAAGTAATTTCTCCAACTGTTTATCTCCTTCGTCAAAAAATCCTTGAGGCCAAACACTTATTCTGCCATCTTTACCAATCTCAGGTGAAACTAATGTTACAGAATGAGGTTGTGTAACGTTTCTCTCTAAGTAAAAGAGTTTAACTCTATCATTTGAAACAATATTTTCTTTGACTGCAACTCTAACACCATTTAGAAAATGGTCTGAATGTGTTTCAATAAAGAGTTGAACACCATTTTGTGCTGCTATAGCACAAAGTTTTCCAAGAATTGCCTGACCACCAGGATGAAGATGTGCCTCGGGATTTTCAATGATTATCATGTCGTTGGCTTTTGATCGTAATAACGTAATCATAACAGGCAAAACAAATGTAAGTCCAAATCCAACATTTTGTGGTTTAAAATCAGCAGTCATTTCTTCGCCCTGTTCAAAAGCATAGCTTAAGAAAGCTGAATTCATCACAGATTGCAATTCAGCATGTATACGAATTCCAGGTGAAATTTCCGACATCCATTTATCTAAGTTCTCGATCAAATTTAATGATGCGGCTTTTTCATGACATAATGATTTAATTGCAATTGGTTTAAGACCATATTCTGCTAAATAATGGACTGAATATTCACCATGATTACCAATTGAATTTAAGTCATTAATGTAATAATCTGATATTTCATAGATCGATTTAGGACTAATTCTATCTGCAGCCAAATATTGGAAATTTTTGTTAAACAAACTCATTTTAACTGGATCAATTTTAATCGAATCATTAATTGTGGGTTGTAAGTCCGATTTTCCAGCGTATTTAAAAATAAAATGCATTGGCTGTTTATCGGTCCATGAAAGTATAAACTCAATTGTTTCGATTTCGGCATGTTCAGTCAAAATATCTTGTCCTACTCCAACATTTACATAGTCTCCTTTTAAAAGTAGACCTTTATTGATTAATGTATTATTCTCAAAAGATTGACGGAGTAATAACAAAGTCTGAATCAACGATGACTTTCCCATGCCATTTAATCCAGAGAACAAATTCAAAGATGAAAGTGGAAAGCTAATATCGTTTAAAGATTTAAACCTTTGGATTCGTATAAACTCAAGCATTTAAAATCTCCATAATAAGTTGATTAACTTTATCTCTTCTTGTTCTAAAATGGTCTTTTTTCTGGGTTGAATATGTAATTGACCTAAAATAGTCACTATCATCAGACATTAAAATTGTGTGTTTTTCGATCAACAGTTCCTTTTTTTGAATAAGAGTTTTTACATCCCTCTCATTAACATCAACCAATGCATTTGTCCAGACTTCAAAAAGTGGTGAGCTTTTTCTTTTTCTTCTGGTTGGTGCATCTTTAATTTGCTTTTCAAATGCAGATTCTCCAAAAATTAACCAACACCTTTTGGTCGCTCGTTTGAAAGCATCTTTGTAGTCAATTAGTTGTTTCTCTGTGGCTTTCTCTAATTTTTCAATCATTTCATCAATAAAAGAAGTGATATTTTTTGTGCTTTTCTCATAATCTTGATAATGGAATGCTAAAAAACGTAATACTAATTCTTGATCCATCATTCGTTCAGATCTGTCTCCAAAAATATTTATTAAATATTCATCCTTTGCGAGTTCCTCAATCCATCTTCTAATACTCGGTTTTGCCATTGCATTTCTGATTTCCTGGTCATTTAAGACTATTCCGCCAGTATTAATTCGTCGAAAAACTGAGTATTTAACTGCATCAGGTGTTCCTTTTTGAATTAAAAATAGAGTAACAGGACATTCATCAATTCTTCTTTTATATGTTCTTGGCAGATCATCATAAGTTTTTCCGTTAAATTGCTTACCTAAATACTCTAAGTCACGTAATTTGAGTTTTTTTCTTGCATCATCTTCTAAAACAAATTTTCTTATGGCTGATAACCTTTGAAGTCCATCAACGATTAACCAATTTTCATCATCAGATGCATCAAAATAAAATGCAGGTAGAGGTAACCTTATTAAAATTGATTCGATAAGGCGGGACATTTTCCTTGTATCCCATAGCTCTGCGTGCCGTTGAAAATCAGTGTTCATATCTATTTCATTATGTTTTACTCTATTTAATAAATTTAATAGAGTGTCTTGTTTTGACGAAATATTGATTTCTGCCGGATTGAAGGGATTTTGAATATTATGTTCATCAGTATCTACGTTTTCGTCAGAATTTTCTAATTCATAGTCACCAAATTCAATATCTATAGTTTCATCATTCGATTCTTGAACGATTTTTTTTAGCATGGATTTTACCTTAATTTTAAGCAAATACGATCATATGTTTAAAATTTAAAATAATAATTTCATACTGGATAATAGTCTTTTTCTTAATAACTTAGCAATTAATTCACTAATTGCTAAGTTAAATCTATAACACTAGTAAAATATTTTGTTCTATTTGTGTCAAAAATGTTTTTGGAGTACGAAATAATTCTCTCATTAAATCGAAAAAGTAATTCCAATCTATCACACCATTGAAACTCAAACTATCATATTTCACAATTTCTCAAAATCCACTCCCTAGCCACATCCAACGTCTCTGCATCAAGTTGCCTTAATAATTCATCAAAAGGAATAATTTGATCGTTTTTATCAACCCATTGATCGTAATCGTAATAATTAACGATAAATTGATTTATACCAAATTTTACTTCCCAATTTTTCTCATTTAAAAACATTGAATCACGTAAAGGGTAAAAAATATCCTCAGTAATCTTCTGGCAAGCATCTTTCGGTTGCATTGAGCCTTGGATTGTGTCATTCAGACAACATTCTATCAGATACTTTGCAGCGTCCAACTCATTCTGAAAGCCAATATTCAGTTCAGAACATGTTCTTGAAAAATAGGTTTTAATGTCTGAATCATGCTCACTAAATCCAGCTAGAATGTGCAACGATAGGCTATCAAACCCATCAAGGATGGCTTGAATTGCCCAATTAAACAAATCGTAATCAGACTTTTTATTGATGATTGTTGTTGCGAGCGATTGTTTTAATGCTTTTGACATTGTATATAAAACCATTATCTTTCGAAGGCGAAACCTTAAACTTATCAGTTTCCCGATCCCGTAGGGATCGAATATTTATAGAACACATTAAAACAAGATTAAATCCGCGTCCCGTAGGGATGCAATATCTTTCCTATAAATCGCAAATATACGCAGATATAAATGTATGGATGACATGGTAACCAAGAACCCACGCATATATTGTCCCTACGGGACAAGGTTTTTTATTTGTTGTGCATTTTCTATAAATATACAGTCCCTCTGGGACAAAGAATAATCACAACTCAGGGTTGTTTGAATTGGTTCTCTTTTCCAGAAATAATGAATGAAAATGCAGAGATCTTCCTGTTTTTACGCGCAACAATCTTGCCATTTAGTGAATAATGTTCGTTCAATATAAGCTTGTCGTTTGTTGATAGTTTCTTATAATTTTTGCTTTTTTTACGATTACTTCTATATGGACTATTTATCACTGTTGTCGGAGGATGTGAATTTACAGTTGGAAATATTGTTGGATCGGGATTCAACTCGACCCAGATCTCATCGACATCATCCGCTACCATTGCAAATAAACTATCTATACGGATTCGCTTTCCAGTATTTCCACCATACATTATACGTTGATTATACGATTGCGAATTCGGACCAATCCAGGTTACAAGAGAAAATCCTACAGTATCGGTTTTAAGTGTAGTTTTGAAGATATAATAAAACCAACCATTTCCTTCGCTATTCATTAATGTACCTGGATACAAACCGACTTCGTAATTACCGATGATCCTTAATGAATCACGCCTATCTGCAGATGGATCGTTGGCCCATGGATTTAAAATATGTATTGTAAATTCAGCCATGGCTAACTGCGTACAGATAAGTATAAAAAGAAGAAGAGATTGTTTTTTCATAAATCACGACTTTGTGATACCTTTGCATGCTTACGTTTTTCATGGACATACTTGCAGAGTGCTACTTTTTCTTCGATAAAAGCGGATTCTTCCGGAGTTAAGTTCAGAAAATCAGAACTTGAGCCAACAGCCCATCCTGCTTTAGTAAGTTTTTCCAGTTTTGCCCTATTCATGAAATGAATATATGTAAAAATTGACCATATACTCAACGGTTTTGTAAGTCTTTATTATCATTTACGATAATTTCAAGTCGTATTTAAATTGGTTTTCTTTTCCAGTCATATCTATTGTCTGTCAAATCCGGGGCTGTCCACCCCGGAACCCGGACTTCCTTTTTATCCATAGCAATAAAAAGGAAGCAAAAGTGTATTGCGCCCGGGGAACGCTGGCAAAAGACCCATATACAAATAGAAAGACCGCCCGGAAAACTCGCGTACGCTCAAACAGTTCCGGGCTTATGTCTTTACTATTTGTATATGTGCCAGCTAAAAGGGGCGCTAGAGAGGAATGAAAATGAGTTCTGGACTTATTGACCATTCATTCGTCTTAACCCCTTAGCGATTTCAACTGTTTGAGCGCTGTTGTTTCAAGTGATGTTACTGATGACACGTAATATGTAATTCGCAAAACGAATGCTTGTGTAAGGTAAGCGAGTTTTGAAAGCGCGTTTCGGCCATAGGTAAGATTAGTATGAAAAAGGCCATTCTTTGTCCAGTCTTTCTTGGGCCAGCAAGAAAAACTGGTCTGGGGATTACAAGGGGGAGAAACGTCCCTTCTTTTCGCGAAAGCCGTCATGATCGTCTCGACTACCGCTCAGCGACCTTGATATAACACAGTCTTTCAACCAGGAGCACATAAAAATGCAAGAAATGAAACAATTTATCTACATGTTCAAGCCCAGGCGCGAGAACTTTCTGCAGACAATGACACCAGATGAGATGGCAGCATTTGGTGGTCATTTAGAGTACACGAAAAAGCTTTTCGATGATGGATTGGTAATCCTGATGGGGGCATGTACTGACGGTGGGTTTGGAGTAGTAATTTTTAAAGCAGTTTCCGCCGAAGAAGCTCAATCAATATTTGACAATGATCCTGCAGTCAAAGCAAGAATTGTCCATGCGGAGCTACATCCATATAAGATTGTTGCGTTTAAAAATCCTTGACCTGTCCCCAACTTCTATTCAGCGTAACTCTGCAATGGGTTACACTAAATATCCCGAATAAACGATAACACCAGATCCGTACAGAACTGGTAATCGAAGGGTGGACCGCCCTTTTCTTCAGTTGACATTTTGATTGCATTCATTCAATACAATCAAACTCCTCCGGCGCCCTGTCTGATACTTTTTTTAATACATTGTCGAATTTGTTCTTCTTCCCTTTTTTTGTCCGCTCTTCCAGATAATCTGCCGTATTCATCACCGATATTTTTTCTGTTAACGCAACTGCGATAAATTGATTTATCGAAACGTCATCAATTTTTCAGTTGGAAGAATACAGCGCTTAAAATAACACATTCATATCAATTACAATATCAAATATTCTCATAGTGATGTTATATATGATACCAAAAATCGAATCCACAGTTTATGAAAGAATTATAACGATCTAAGTAGTGATTTCCCAAAAGCCAGAAAGCCAGTATAGTTGGAAATGACCATGTTGTGTTTGATACACCTGGGGGTGCATTCCGTTAAATAGTCAAATGTGTATTTAAAATGAACGCTGTATTCATCAGGTTTTTCAGAACAGATAAGGAATATGATAAAATCGATAACTGTTAACGCTTTCTTCCATAGAAAAGCGTACGATTTCAAAAAAACTCAATATTCCTTAAAAAAAGTGTTATTTTCAGAACAATCAATGTATGTATTACGGGGGTAATCTACATCGTTAAGAGGAGATGACAATGCTTAAATTACGATTCAGAGCATCGGTCAAACTAATTGTGTCATCGCTGGGTATTGTGTTATCCGGTATGGCTGCATCATCAGAAACATTTACCTGGAAAAACGTTGCTATTGGCGGTGGTGGCGGATTTGTTCCAAATATCATCTACAGCACCGCAAAATCAGGAGTTGTGTATGCACGGACTGATATGGGTGGAGTCTACCGCCGTGATACCGAAGCAAAAAAGTGGATTCCACTGACCGATTGGGTTGCACCGGAAAAATGGAACCTGCTTGGTGGAGAATCTGTTGCAGCAGACCCGGTTGAACCAAATATTCTCTATATTGCCGCAGGTACCTATACCAACGACTGGACCGACATGAATGGTTTCATACTCAGGTCTAAAGATTATGGAACTACATTCGAAAGCTTTGATCTTCCCTTTAAGCTTGGTGGCAATATGCCTGGTCGCGGTATGGGCGAGCGACTTTCTATTGATCCGAATAGCAACAACATTCTCTATTTGGGCGCTCGTTCCGGCAAAGGATTATGGAAATCCACCAACTCAGGAGAATCCTGGACCAAAGTTGTATCATTTCCGGTAACCGGTGATTATGTACAGGATCCATCCCTGCCTTACACTGCCGATCCTGTTGGTGTAGTCTGGATCACGTTTGATACAAAATCATCAACAACAGGCACACCATCAGCGAGAATTTTTGTCGGCGTTGCTCAGAAAAAAGGACCTACTGTATACGTAAGTGACGACGCAGGTTCAACTTGGGCAGCTCTTGAAGGCCAGCCGCTTGGTGGCGCTACCGATTCACTTCACATAATGCCGCACCATGGTGTCTTTCGTGATAGTGTGTTATTTATCCCTTATAGTAATCGTTGCGGTCCCTATGATGGCAACTATGGTGAAATCTGGAAATACAATATCAATTCAAAAACATGGACTGATATAACACCGCATGCACATGTAAAAGATGAAGCCTGGGGTACAAGTGAACTTATAAAAGAGGATTGTTATTTCGGTTATGGCGGTTTTGATGTTGACTATAATGATCCGAACATTATTGTAGCAGCAACGCTGAACAGCTGGTGGCCGGATGCTGCACTCTTTAAATCAGTTGATGGTGGTGCGTCGTGGACAAAAAGTTTCTACTGGACAAGTTACCCTTCTGCAAAATTCAAGTACGAAATCCAGCCGGGTTTCCCCTGGTTGAACTGGGGTGTGACAACATCAACCTGGCCGGATGTCGTCTACCCGAAGCTTGGATGGATGATAAGCGGTTGTGTGATAAATCCGTTTAATTCAAATGAGCTTATGTATGGAACCGGTGCCACGATTTACGGAACCGAAAACTTTGGCGACTGGGGTGATTCAACTAAAAAAGTCATCTTTAAATCGGTTGCACAGGGTATTGAGGAGTGTGCGGTGCTTTCGCTCGCAGTTCCTCCGATCACTTCAGGAACCGGGGCAAACGTAAAGCTGGTAAGCGGTGTTGGTGATATTGGCGGTTTTGCCCATACCGAGCTTCAAACGCCGACACAGATGTTCCTTACTCCACGATTTACATCAACGACAAGTATCGACTACGCGGAACTTGATCCAAAACAGATGATCCGTGTCGGTTCTGCATCAACAGACCGCTATGAAACGCCCTGCCACATCGGCAGTTCCACGGACGGCGGACTTTCCTGGACAAAAGTATATGTCAATTACGATACTACGTACATAAGTGGACAGGTTGCGATGTCTGCAAAAGGCACGACAATTCTCTGGGCTCCTAATGGTAAAGTACCCGTATATGGATCGCTTTACGGATTAAAAGATTCAAAACTGCCTGTAGATGCATGGGTTGCTTCCGACCGTGTCAATGATAGTCTGTTCTATGCGTTCAAGGATAGTATTTTTTATACAGGAATGGGCGAAAGCTTTACTAAGTCAGTAAAACTACCGGTCTATTCAAGTAAAATCAAAGCGGTTCCCGGGTTTTCTGGACATGTATGGCTTCCGGCGACAACAAAAGGTCTATGGTACACTGAAGACGCCGGAAAAACATTTAAGCAGATTGACACAACTGTAGTACAGGCTGCTGATGTAATCGGATACGGAAAAGCTGCACCGGGTGCATCATATCCGGCTATTTATATAACTGGTAAAGTAT
>CAYMGX010000042.1:0-33123 GCA_964390065.1 uncultured Fibrobacter sp.
AATAAGAAGGACGCCCTTCAGTCCGGGCGTTAGGGTCACCTCTGACTACACATTGTTAGCAGACGTAGTAATGGAAAACAGATCTGTACTTTAATATGAGTGGATAGGTGAGGGTGAATCATTTTCTCTTACCGATTATTAATGTGATACCATTATGGCACCCGCGACAAGCTGCAAAGTTGGGGACATCAAGTGGCATATGGGTTTTACAGCATGAAGGATGGGTTCGAAGAGTAGAAAATGAAAAGCTGAGTAGGTGAGAGGTGAGAATGGTCTAGATAAAAAAGGAATGTTCAAAGTAAAATTTGGTGAGAAAAGCCGCGGAGGCACGATTTCACGCAAAGCCGTGGAACCTCACTGCCGAATGTTCACATTCCGCGTCCAGCTTCATGCCCTTCGGGTCCCAATAGGAAATTGTGATGGTCTTCGCACATCCATGTGCTTTGGCTCGGTGCTGAACAACCGCCCATCCTCTTAGCCACCACAACCAGTAATAAATAAAAAAGGCCTGGATAAGAATCCAAGCCTTTTTCTGTATTGGTAGCGGGGGCACGATTTGAACGTACGACCTTTGGGTTATGAGCCCAACGAGCTACCGGACTGCTCCACCCCGCGATAATTCTTTGTATTTCAAACACTTAACTAATTGCTTCGTTTATTAAGATGTTTAAATATACCTTTTGTACATATACTACGCAACAACTTTGTTAATTATTTTAAAAATAAAATTTCGTGCTCATCTGAATTTATAGTTAATTCCAAGTTGCAATCCGATGTAGGGGTCCTTCAAGGTTAAATAATCATGCTTTATATATGTTCCTGCGAGTAGTACCCCGCTAAAATCGAGCTTTGAACTGAAATTATGGACATAGATCGTTGTCAGTGAAAGACGATGTGTTGTTGCGTCTGTTGACTGTACCCGGTTTGAATAATAATTTACGCCGGAAATAAACGATGTCGAAAATTCATAAAGCCCGAAAAGATCGTTTGCCAGCAGAAAATCATTGTTATCGAGACGAGTATTGGTCAGACGTTCGTAGTAGTAGCCACGTATATTCATCGTGATGAAATTAAACGAAAATGTATTTGCGATAATCATTTTTTTTATCTTAAGCTTCAGGGTAGGGGCTGCTTTAAACCAGTAACCATTCTCGGATGATTCCGGACGGTCTTTAATTGAATCCGGAGCATAGCTGCTTGACTCAGAATCAAGCGCAATATAGCCAAACCCGAGATGCTTGTATAAATGTACCCGGTTAATCTGGAATTTGCAGTCAAAGATTGCTATTGGTTCAATCTGAACAAATAAGCCGGGATTTTCAAATGCAGGCGAAAGATCGTTATGAAGTCCAATATCAATTTTTGAGGATTCCCACAGAATACCATCCTTTTTGATTATTGGTAGTCTGTAGAACAGGTGTGTTGTAAATAAAACACCAACAGGATTATATGATCCACCTGCTGTTTGTTTAAGGTATAAACCGGAAACCGTTTTTTCAGCATAGCTGCTAAATGTAATATGTACCAGTAAAATGAATAATAAGATTTTTTTCATGCAGCAATCAATAGGCCTGTAAATTGAATACAAAGTATACTAATACTAAAAAAGGATAGAGATGGTACATTATTTCCGTTTATAATGTCAAACAAAGTTCTGTGCAATAGCTTCAAGTTCCGGAAATTCTTTTCTGTAAACATTAAATATTTCTTTTGCAACATCTGTTTTTCCGATCTCCCTGGAAACATCAAGCAGATTCAGGTAGGTTTCCGTATCAACTGGACTGAGTCGGATAGATTCGATAAACAGTGAGTACGCATCCTGAAATTTCTGTTTGTAAAATGATATTATGCCAAGTCCGCAATAAGCAGGACCATTGGGACCATCTGTATCAACCGATTCAAGGAATTTATTTGCAGCAGCATAATAATTTCCCTCTTCAAGCAGTTTCTCAGCTTCACCTAAAATGGGACTGTAAAATCCAATGCTTAAAGCGCGTTTGGATTGGTAAACTTCTTCTTTCATGCTGATAATTGTTTCGTAGATGATTCTGACATCATTCAATAGTGGATTCATCTCGATAGCAGCGTTGAATAACGGGGAGACCTCGTTAATTTTCCGCAATTTCAGTGCTGCATCGAACAGGTTGACTAATGCATCTTCAAAGTCACCCTTAAGAGAAACCGCTTTTGTAAATAATCGGTAGGCATCAATCCACTTCGATGTTGACCATGAAATAATTCCAAGATTGTTGTATGCTCTCCAGTTATTGGAATCTTTATCTATTATGCTAACGAGTATCTGGGCAGCATCCTGAATCTGACCGTTTGCAATTGCGGTTTCTGCACGGCTGTTTTCTTCACTGTAGAGACATTCAATATCAGGTGTGTGTGTGTCCATCGAGCTCCCTTTCACCGGTATTGTTAGGTATGCTAAACATTATAATCGTTACAGATTGTTTCAATACAGATATTTATCCACAGGAACATGTTGTATTAATATATATAACATCAGGCTGAAAAGGGAATAGCAGTCAGGGGAATTAATCAATTATTTTTTTGACTCTCACTGTAAAGAGAGTGATCCATACAATCAGTAATTTACACTCAGGTAAGTGTGAAGCTTACCTGAGTGTAAATTAAAATGCGAACACACTTATAACGTTAGCGTTTGAATGGGTGTGGTCCATGTCTGTTATCATGATTATTATTGCTGCTATGACGGTGAGGACGTCCTGGAACAGGTACAGGGAAGCCTGGGACAGGTACTGGAACCGGTGCAATAATCGGAGGAACGGGAACCGGCACAGCATATACCCGTGGAACATGATGTGGCACAGGTACCGGCATTATCGGTGCAGGAAGTACCGGCACACCAAAGCCTGGAACATTGGCGTTTATATTGACATTAACACGAACTCTGCTTTTACTTTGCGGTTGATGATAGTGATTATTATCGCTGCGATTTTCAACGATAACACGTTCTTCTATAAATTTTTCCTCCACAACCGGGGTTGGTATTGCAACCGGAACAGCGATAGGTATAATCGGAAAACCCCAGAGAATGCAATAGTGTTTACTCAATTCTGGTTCAATCATATAACCGACCCGGCGAAATTGTTCATATTTTAATTTCTTTGGTGGTATCGGTAAACCGGATACAGTAACAACGGTGGTATATCCGGGAGTTACTTCTGTTGGTTCATTAAAGTCTGAGAGGTTATAGACAATCACATTGCCATCATACGAATGCACGTCGGTGACATTTGATGGTACTGAATGTGAAACATAGAAATGGGATCCGTTAGGCTGCGCATACGCTACTGGTGTGTAAACAATATATGTAAAGTCGTCCGGTTTTTTGTGTTTTACATTAGAGACCATACCGCCTTGAAAGACTATTGGGAATATATAGCGATTCTTCTTGTCGGATGAATCAATAACGATAATTTTTGTGTTTGGTTCAAGAGTTAATGTGCTTTTGTTGGCAAATGTAATTTCGAGTGGTTTATCTGCTGTTAAAATTGTATCACCGTAAAAAACAGCTTGTGATTTTTTAATCGGTTTCCATGAATTTGATTTTTGCGAAAAAACTGATGCCTCATCAGGTGATGTAACTTTTCCAAAACGGTCTTCATTAAAGCAGGATGCATTCAAAATAACAAGTACTGACAATACAAAATAGAATAACTTCTTCACAAATACCCTCCGTATTTATTTGTAGCTGCAAATGTTGCATTCGATTGTGTCTGCAAAATCTGCACATTGTATACCCGTAAGAATATCTAGACGCATTAACGAGCAAAAACAGCTTAATATATTTTAGTGACTTTTTAAACGATTGGGTTTTTATTGGAATAATACTTTTTCCTGCGATGTATCTTTAGCTTAAATTCAGACAGGAGGATGTACGTGAATATATTTAGAAAAATTTTTAGGCCACGGGTCTCATGTGCCGGGGCAGTGGTATTTAGAATTAATGGCACTACACTCGAATTTCTTGTACAAAAATCACGAAGAAATCCTGGTAAATGGCTCTTTCCCAAAGGACATGTGGAGAAGGGTGAAACAAAGGAAGAGGCTGCATTACGGGAGCTTAAAGAGGAAAGTGGTGTAACAGGAAAAAATCTTGGTTTCCTGCATGACTTTTATGTTGAGTATTCGGATGAAATACAGCATATTACTTTTTATCTGTTTCAATTTTCAGGTTTTGATGGGGAACCGGAAGAGGGTAGAGATCCGGTGTTTCTGGATGCAGCTTCAGCATTCAGGTGTCTCTCCAACGTTGAATATTCAACGATGTTACAAATCGCAATAGAGCGACTCAGGGATAAGGTAACAGATGTTCTGTGAAAGTTATCAGATTAAATTAAAAATATTTAACCGTTTATTTAAAAAAATCAATAATTTAGAGAACGTAATTTTGTTCTAAATCTTTTCTTTTTTATTAAATATGATTATATTTAAATAAGGTAAAAATTGTATGGTGGGGTGTACTTGTACATCTTGTATGCAATGCAAGAGCTCGTTAGTGTGTATAATTGATTAACCGGAATGATACCTGGTAATGAAACTTTTATAAAAGTAATTGTTACATCCAGGTGTGAATAAAATGCGCATTTGATTCCGGTTCCGGTATATTTGAAAAGCCTTGCAATGTTGTAGTCATTACAAATTTCGGAGAAAAAAATGGCTAAAGCTGCTCTGGCGCAATTCGAGATCGATAATGCCGGTTCAATTTCAAAAACCGATATAAATTATTATAAAACGGTTTTTCTGGGTGAAATTGTTTCTGCATCAACACTTGCGCCTCCGGGTGCTGAAGTAGATACGAGTTTACGCTGCAGGAAGCGTCCGGAAAGAAAACAATGTCATGGATTGATCCGTGTACAACTTCAGGAGTATCCTGCTGAATTGCGGTGGTGGTGTCCGGTTTGTGGTGACAATGGTACGATCAATTCCTGGAAAGGAATTCCCTGGAAAAAGAGCCACATTAGAACCTCCGATGACCACCAGGCCGATGATCTTTGTGAAATACACCTCTCCTTTAAAGATTTTCAACTGCTTCGACAAATATCAATTCTTGATGAGGATGCGGTTCGCGTGGTAAAAAATGCGATCAAGGTGAATGATGGGATGCTTTTACTTGGGAGAGCTGATGCCATAGATTCGTTAATTGGTTATATAGCTTTTGAAGTCAACCACGAAGCAAAGTATCGTCGCCAGTTGATGCTTGAACGGTTATTTGATAAGATTTGCAGTGTTCTTAAGTGTCACTGGTAGCACCACCGGCTGCTTCAAGGTAAATTTTCAAAACGTTGATCAGTTTTTAATTGAATTAGATAATTCATTATCGATATAATCAATTATAAGGTTTAGTTTATTCGGACATAAACTAATGTTTAATCGATTAACTTTTATTTATCAACCGACAGAGATGACTGCGTATATGGAGACTACCAGCAAAAAAATACCATTATCACAATTGAGACCAGGGATGTACATTGAAGATGTGTTCAATGAGAATGAGCTGCTACTTTTCAGCGCAGACATGGTAATCAGCGGCTATCATGAAATAGAGAGTCTGAAAAAACAGGGAGTAGCATACCTGTTTGTAAATGCAAATAAAAGTAAAGGACAATCAGCAGAGATTTTTAACGCTCCAAAAGAGGGTGTATTTCCTGAACTGTCGAAAAAAAAGACGAATACAAGCGGTTTCCCCGAATTACCTAAAATCGTTATTGAGGATGTGTCGGCTGATCCTGATGATCTTGAAGAGTATGAAAAACAGTTAAAACAGGCATTTATTGTACGTCAAAAGACAGTATACACAGTAAGAAATATGCTCAGTGATATCAGGGCCGGCAGGGCATTTTCAATGCAGGTGGTCGCACATACCGTTGAGGAAATGGTTGAACAAATACTTGAGAACAATGATGTATCTCTAAGAATCTGCCAGCTTAAGAAGCATAGTTATAACACATATATTCATTCCGTTAATGTAGCAGTACTCATGGCTGCCTTTGCAGCATCATTAGGTTACTCCAAAGATAAAATACTGGAGATTAGTATTGGTGGAATACTGCATGATATTGGAAAAGTAAAGGTACCGGAGCATCTTTTACGTAAAACCGGTGCCTATACTCTATCTGAACTTGAACAAATTAAGAAACATCCTGTTTCAGGTGTCGATGTAATAAAAAAAATGGTACTCAAAGTTCCGGATTCAACATTTAACATAATCTTGCAGCATCACGAACGCTTTAATGGCAGCGGATATCCTCAAAGGTTAAAAGGTAAACAGATCGATGAAATGGCGCAGATCTGCGCTATTGCTGATGTGTACGATACGCTTACAAGCGAAACAAATCATCGAAAGTCCTGTCTTCCACAGGAAGCTCTTGCGCTGATTTTTCAGGGCTGTGATGAAGAGTATTCGAGAACGCTTGTTGAGTATTTTACGAAGATGCTTGGAATATACCCTGTTGGCAGTTTTGTGAAACTGGCATCTCAGGAAATGGGGATTGTTGTAAAAATTAACAGAAAAAGCCTTTTGACTCCTCATGTGATGATACTTTTTGATACTCATGGAAACCGCTTAAGTTCACCTTATATCCGGAATCTTATGATTAATGGAGAGCTGGCCGGAAACAGGATCGAATGTTCACTTAATCCGGAAAACTTTCAGGTCAATGCTGACCAGTTTATTACTTCGCTGTAACAAACCATTTACTTGTCCGGTAACTACCTTTAACATATATTAAAGAACAGCCAGTTTACCCCCCTGGATGGTTGCACAATTCTTCATTTCAGACCTCAACTTTAATGGTGAGAAATGAGACGTCAAATCTGTTATGATAGAGATAATGTTCTCGGTTTGCTGTATGGAACATGTATTGGTGATGCATTTGGGATGAAGTTTGATGGCTGTTCGAATGAATCGATTGCACCGCTTGAACTTGATTCAGTTCTCAGTCAGACATCCGGATTGTACACCGGTGATACCCAGTTGAATATTTCAGTTTTGGAAGAGATGGTTGAAAATGGCAGGATAGACCAGGCATCTTTGGGAACCCGTATTATGAGAAGGTATTCACCCTGGCGAAAATATGGTGGAGGGATGTTTATAGTCATTGAACGATGGCGTGATGGTGAGTCGTTTTCAGAAGCTGCAGAATCACTCTATTCCGGTATTGGCAGTTATGGAGATGGAGCAGCGGTCAGGGCTGCACCGGCAAGTTGTTTTTTCAAAATTGAAGAGCGTGATCTTCTTTTTGAGCAGGTTACGTTGTCTTCAAAGTTGACCCATACACATGCAATTGGTATCGATGGCGCAAAGCTGCAGGCTTATGCGGCTTTGCTTGCACTCAATAAGGTTGATCCGTCAGAGTGGACCGGAATGATGTTTCAATTGCCGCTCGATAGCTCATTTAAGATCAAGCTTGGACAGATTGACTACTGCTTAAGGAATGATGCAGCATTAACTACCGTTATTGATACGATAGGTAACGGTTCAGATGCACTTTCTGCTGTATCAGCAGCGATCTACTCTCTTATAAGAAATAAAGATTCATTTGTTGATGCCGTTTTATTTGCAATAGAATTAGGTGGTGATACAGATACAATTGGGGCCATGACCGGTGCTCTTGCCGGAGCTATTCACGGGATGCACAATATACCGCAAACAATAATCGATAAGCTCGAAAATGGCCATGAAGGTATAAAATTTATTGAATCTTTAGTTGATAAAGCTGTCTGAAATAATTGCAATTGGAGTAATCTTGTGGTGTCGGATTGAAAGGTGTTAATTCGGAGGGAAGAGGATTCGAACCTCCGGTACAGAGTAAACCGTACGGCGGTTTAGCAAACCGCTGCCTTAAGCCACTCGGCCATCCCTCCAAAAAAACAGTGCTTAAATATAAATTGATTGTCATTGTGTGCGCAAGAAGGAAATGAAAATAAATTGATAAAAAATTTCTGAACAATTAAAAAATTCAATCCCTTACATTTTTTTAGTGCTTTGATCATGCAACAGATGTATACTTACAAATTGAATATCGACACTGTTACTGCAATTTACTATGAATAAGCGTTTATTTAATTTTTCTTAGAAAAACTTAAAGCTGGTTGTAATAGCCGGCTATTGTTCTCACGGTGAAAATACGTTATCATATACAATAAATTCAGTGATCGCTTAATGTCGGAGCTACATTTATTTGCGACCAAATATGATCTGGTGGAATATCAGGAGTGATATGGAGAGCAAGAATCTAAAGGAATCTTATTATCGATATCTAAGATATTTTTTAGCTAAAGATGATAATACTGCTACTGCAAATGACAAGTACATGGCTCTGGCTTACGCTGTACGTAGTGAAATGGTAGACAGTTGGATTCAGACACAGCGCAATTATGGTGAGAATAATGTCAGACGCGTTTATTTTTTGTCAATGGAATATGTTTTTGGAAAAAACCTTCACCAAAATCTGATGAGTCTTGGAATTGAGGAACCGCTAACAAATGCGGTACGCTCTCTTGGTTTTTCTATAGATGAAATTTATGCGCAGGAAGATGATTTTGAGCTTGGAAACACTGGTAAGGGGCGTCAGGCGGTGTGTCAGCTTGAGTCCATGGCGACTCTTGGAATACCAGCGATGGCCTATGGTCTTCGATATGACTATGCACAGTTTCAGCAGGATATAAAAAACGGGCTTCAGGTTGAACGGCCGCTGGATTGGCTTCACAGAGGGCATCCATGGGAAATTATCCGGCCGGAATATTCATGTTCAGTACAATTTGCCGGAGATTGTATACCGGTTGAACCTGAAGGATCAACACTTTCTCCTTCCGAGTGGAATGGTGCAGAACTGATTCATGCAGTTCCTTACGATTTTCCAATACCGGGTTTCCGGAATAACGTTGTAAACACATTAAGGCTCTGGTCAGCGCGGGCATCAGAGGAGTTCCTTCCGGATTATGCAAATCATAACGACTATATTCGCGCATGCGAAGAGAAATCTCAGCTTGGAAGAATTACAAAAGTTCTCTTTCCTGATGAAGATGTAAGACGCGCTACTGAGTTGAGAATGAAACAACAATTCTTTTTTATCAGTGCAGCATTACAGGATATTCTTCGCAGGTACAAAGTAAGGAACTCATCACTTAATGACCTCGATAAAAAGATTGTCATTCAATTAAACGGAAGCAGGTGTGCACTGGCTATTCCGGAAATGATGCGATTGCTGGTGGATGTGGAGCGTATGCCATGGGATAAGGCATGGTCTATAACAAAGAATGTTTTTGCCTACACAAGCTATGCAGTGGTTAGAGACAATCTTGAAATGTGGCCGGTGTATAAAGTCGCACAAATTCTGCCGCGTCATATGCAGATTATTTTTGATATCAATCAGATACATCTTGAATCACTTCGAACCAGGTTTAATTTATCACCTGAGCTTGTAAGGGAACTCTCTTTGATTGAAGAAGGTGAAGTAAAGCGTATACGGCTTGCTAATCTGGCGATTGTAGGCGCTTTTTCAGTTAATGGGGTATCATTAGAACAATCTGATGTATTGTCCAGAAAATTATTTCCTCAATTTTCGAACCTTTTTCCTGAACGATTTAACAACAAGACTAACGGCGTTTCGCATCGCAGATGGTTGTTGTGCGCCAACAAGGAACTTGTTAATCTAATTGAGAGGAAAATTGGAAATAAATGGGCCAAAAATCCATCAGAGTTAAAGAAACTGGAAGATTATTCAAATGATATGGCATTTCTCTTTGAAATGAGGAATATCAAAAAAGCGTCAAAGGAATCTTTTGTAAAGTATGCAGAAAAGTTCTCGTTACTGAAAATTAATACCGATGCACTCTTTGATGCTCATTGCGGTAAGATTCACCCGTACAAGCGACAGGTTTTACACCTCTTGTTTATTCTCCATCGGTATATTCAAATTAGTAATGGAGTTCTTCCAAAAGTAAAAAGAGTGCATATTTTCGCAGGAAAAGCGTCTCCGTCAGATTATTTGGCGAAACAGATAATTCACCTGATAAATCTGGTCGCTGATCTGGTAAATAATGATCCTGTTGCAAGTCCGTACATTCAAATACTTTTTATTCCGAATTTCGGTATGAGCCTGGCTGAAAAAATTATTACATCAGCAGATCTGAATGAACAGATTGCTACCGCCTCCTTTGAACCGTCAGGTTCGTTTTCCCTGAAGTTTGCATTAAATAATTGCCTTACCATTTCAAGCAGGTGTGGTGCAAATCTTGAACTTGCAGAAAAAATTGGCGAAAACAACATGTTCATGTTTGGAAAAACATCTGATGAAATAATGAAATTGCCAATGTATAAACCTGCAGATATGATCAATTCCGATAATCGACTGAAAAGCATTTTTTTGCTGCTTGATAAAATGCTGGCATTGGTTTCTGACGGGCATGCAATATTTCCTCTACTATCATCTATACGGGATACAGACCGGTACTTTGTATTAACTGACTTTGATGATTATGTAAGGGCTCAGGATGCCGTAGATATTGCTTATGGTGACTCGATGGTATGGAACATGAAATCGCTCTTAAGTATTGCCCGTTCATCGTGGTTTTCAAGTGACCGTACGGTTCGAGAATATGCGCAGGAGATCTGGAAAGTTCCATCATTATGAAAAAAGAAACTAAACTTACTGGTATTCCCGTTGTTTCCGGTTGGGGGCTTGGATCTGCTTATTTTGTCGGAAGAGCGGTTCAGCAGCAGTCTACTGTATCTATCTCACGCCAGGATGTTGGTGATGAGGTAATGCGTTTTAATGAAATTCGTGAAAAAGCAAAAAAAGATTATCGCCAATACATGACTGATATGAGTAGTGATTCGTCAAAAGTTGATGCATCAATACTTAATATTTATGAGCACATTCTGGACGATCCTGCATTTATCGGGCAGGTTGTAGAGACGATTTCAACAAAACTTTACGATCTGGAAACTGGAATACGGCTTGTTTCCAATGAATTCATAAAACGGTTTGAGGCTGCGGGTACTGCGTATTTTAAAGAGCGCAGCAGTGACATGGTTGAGATTTGTGAGAAATTGATATCCTATTTGTATAATGATGACGGCCGGGCAAAAACATTTATTGAACCGGTGGTTCTTGTCGTTTTAAGAACATTTACTCCTACTGATATTTTATCGTACGATAAAAGCAAAATTCAGGCTGTTATTACAGCAAGTGGTGGTAAAACATCACATGCAGCAATTCTTGCCCGCTCATACTCAATTCCTGTTGTGTCGGGTATCAAGAATATTGCCGAGAATATTCGTCCCGGGGATCAGATCCTTGTGGATGCCGAAAAAGGGAATATTTATATACGACCTACTCCGACTGTATTATCCAGGTATAAAAAACAACCTTTTGATGAAAATGCATTTCAGGCACTAAAAGAAAAATGGCGCAGACCGGTTTACACAAAAGATGGAATTCAGGTTGATGTACTTGCCAATATTTCACTCGCCGATGATGTAAATGATGCCAACGAATATGGTGCTGATGGAATAGGACTTGTACGTACAGAGTACCTGTTGTCTAATAGAAAAGATATGCCCAGTGAGGATGTTCAATATTCTTATTACCGGAGCATTTTACAAAAGACTAACAAAAAACCCTGTATTATTCGTCTGATGGATATTGGGGGAGACAAGGTTCCTCAGTTCTTTGATATGCCGCTTGAGTTTAACCCGTTCATGGGGTGGCGTGCAATCCGCATTTTTCTGGAACGTAAAGAACTGTTTGAGTCTCAGGTTTCTGCGATTCTTCGTGCCGGGGTTGGATTTGATTATTCGATAATGGTACCTATGGTGACAACACTTCAGGAATGGATAGAGGCAAAAGCGTTTATTACACAGATTGCAACTAAATTAAATGTAAAGATTCCCCGTATGGGGGTTCTCTTCGAAGTACCTCTGGCTATTCTCGAAATGAACACGTTTATGAGGGAGATCGATTTTGCATCGATCGGTACTAACGATCTTATTCAATATCTGAGTGCTGCTGACAGAAACAATGCAAAAGTAAACTATCTTTACAACCCGGTAGAGCCGGCGTTTTTACGCATAATTCGTAATGCAATTAAATGTGCAAATGACAATGGAATGCCTTTGTCAATATGTGGTGAGATGGCAGGTAACCCCATGCATACAGTTCTGCTGCTGGGATTAGGTTTAAAACGGTTTAGTGTGATACCGAGAAATATTCCGCTTATAAAGGAACTGATTGCGAATATCAGTATAGCAGAGGCCGCTGAAAGTATTTCTCATATTGATGCCATAGAATCTACTGAAGATATGGCACAATGGATAAAAAGTCTTAATAAACGTCTTTTGGGAGATGTTCTTCCGACATTACCGTTAACAGTTGATGTTTAGCCGGCCGATCTCTTTTACAAAATTATTAAATTCAGTTTCAAGTGATTGAGTAAGCGTTTCAAGATTGTCAGTAACTCCAGATCTTAACTTTTTGTCAATTTTATCTGCAACATGACTCATGCGGGCTGCACCAATATTTAATCCTGATCCTTTAATTGTGTGAGAATAGAATGCGGCTTCGGAATAGTCCTGTTTTATTAGAGAATTCTTTAACTGGTCGATTTTGTCAGGAATATCTGTTGTAAATATTTGTACGATCTGGTTTATAAGTACATTGTTACCGTCAAGCCGCTGGCTCAGTGAGTCTAAATCGAACACCTTTAACTCGTGGTTAGTCAGTTCATCGGGAACCTGATCAGAAGGCGTTTTTTCGTTATCCGTTTTCGAGGCTGTCAGCCATTTTATAATTTTTAAATTCAAACTTTCAAGAGAGAACGGCTTTGCAAGATAATCATTCATTCCATGATTTAAACACTTATCCATATCACCACTCATTGCATTTGCTGTAAGAGCAATTACCGGTGTTGTTGTATTTGGAGTATTACCTTTGCGAAGTATTCTGGTTGCTTCATAGCCATCAAGAACCGGCATCTGGCAATCCATCAGAATTAAATCGTATTTAATATCTTTCATTATGTCAAGAGCTTTTTTCCCATCAATTGCAATATCCGGTGAATATCCCAGTTTTTGAAGCTGCAGTATTGCAAGTTGACGATTTGTATAGTTGTCCTCAACAAGAAGTATATGATAATCTTTTTTCTGGTCTGCCGGAATATCAGAAATTACAGTTTCTGATGCGGATCTTTTTACCATATCTTTTTTATACTTCTTTAAGGGAACAGTGAACCAGAAGGTGGAACCTTCATTTTCCTTGCTTGTAAATCCAATTTCACCGTTCATAAGCTCAACAAGTTTTTTGCTGATTGCGAGACCCAATCCGGTTCCGCCATAACGTCGGGTTGTTGATGGATCTGCTTGTGTAAAAGAATCAAATAATTGATTTTGCGTTTTTATTGGTATTCCAATACCGGTATCTGTAATTGTAAACTTGAGAACACATTTGGTTTCAGTTTGCATCAGACACTCAGCTGAAAGTGTTACTGTTCCATGATCTGTAAATTTACTTGCATTGTTAAGTAAATTATTCAATATCTGCCAGATACGTATCGGATCACCGACGCAGTTTTCAGGCAGGGATTCTGATATGAAACTTGAAAACGAAAGCTGGTTTTCTTTCATGAGGAAAACAGATGATAGAGTCGTTTCATCCAGAAGTGATTTGGGGTTAAATTCTGTTTCTTCGATCACAAGCTTATCGGCTTCAATTTTTGAAAAATCAAGTATGTCGTTAATGATCAGAAGCAGATTATCTGCACAATGCTTGATTGCACCGGTATACATCCTCTGTTCATCATTTAATACTGTGTCAAGTAATATACCACTCATACCGATAATGCCATTCATGGGTGTTCTTATCTCGTGACTCATATTGGCAAGAAACTGACTTTTGGCAATACTGGCCTGTTCAGCTTTTTTTGCAAGTTCATTTGCTTTTTCTGTTTGAGTAATAAGATCCTTTTTTACCTGCTCTGCCTCGGCAAGCGCTCTTTCAAGTTCATGCTCACGATTCAGTCTGGCATTATGCTCCCTTTCCTGAAGAATAAGGGATTTGAGCAAGTCACCTCTTATCAGATCAATTGCCTGATATATTCCACGAAGCGGAGAATCTACAGGTGCTGAAACCTTGATACTGGTATCCCAGAAAAGAGAACCTATCGTTTCAATTAATTTGTTAATTTCGCTTTGACGAATTGGAATAAATCGTTCAGTTGCCCGGGAATCGCGAAAACTATTACTGTTTATCAAGTTGATTGCAGTCTTTTCATCTTTACAGAATACTATTCTGACATTTTTTATCAGTGCATAAAATTTCAGGTATAACTTTACAAACAGAGGTGGTTTAATTAAAAAAATTGTATGCAGATCACAATAATACCTGCTCATTATTGCTTCAATTGCTTTAAAAAAATTGATGCATATTAAAGGATTATGAATCCGGAAATTTGTCAAATTCAGAAGCGCATGAATTGATGAATTTGAGAGATAGCCGCTTTTAAACAACAAATCAGTCTGTTTGAGAATAAATTCTATTTTTTCTTTTGTAATTTTTCCCTGCAGCGCTAAATAATAAAGTCTGCTGGTGATAAGGCCTTGCTTACATTGAAAAAAAGGTTTTGTTTGCCTGGTAAACCATAAGGGATCAAATATGACCTGGTCAAATGAAATTTCATCCGTAAGTGTTTTTTTTTCGGTGGATTCCTGATTAGCATCATTGAGCATTGCTAACGCATGTTTGATTGCATCCTCATAGTTTCTACAAATTGTCATTTTGACTTTTGTTGAAACAAATCGTTTTCCGGTTTGGAATATCAGGCTTATAAAAAAACTGACATCATGAATTATAAGCCCTGAAAAATTACCCGGCGAGTTTAACCAGTTGTCTGTTTGTCTTTTTCGTGTATCATATGCTGGTAGACCGTAAAGTTGTTTGTATGAACGGATTTCAATATATGGCCGATCGCCTATATATTCTTCAATTATTCTGTTTCGATATTTAAAAATTATGTCAATATTTACATTTGACATGTTTCCGGATGGTAATAGCCAGATTATTCTGTGGTCAATTAACTTGATGGTGAGCTTATAGTCATTACTAATTTTAATATCTGTCCATTCAGAACATTCAAGCATCTCAAGTCCTGTGACAGGGCAGACCGTGTGGTGTAAGTGTTCAGAGCGCATTTTTGACTTTTTTAAATTGCATACAGTTTATCACTTTCAATAGAAAGCAGTGTAGCACTGTGATATACGGGGACAATATAGTTATCTGAATATTTTATTATATGCGTCCTTTTTTTTCAATATAATTTACCCCGAAATGCCCAATAGAAAATTGTTGGTTTTGTTAATCCGGAATTGTCCAATAGAAAATTGCGAATCCTGCTGATTTGCTGAACAGCTGGACAAATCGATACTCTTTTCATTCAGAGCAGGGGAAAAGCCCCCTTTTATTAGGAGTGGACTATCGTGGTATTGCATTGTAATCGAAGACCAAAAAATACTTTGCCATTACCTGAAAAAAAGCATATATTCAATATTATTCGAAACAAATTGAAAGTTTCATTCGATTATCAAAGCGGTGGTTTTTATCACATGAATTACAAAGAGCGTTATACGCATATCGCCGAATTAATTCGAAACAAAAAGAGGGTTCTGGTAACAGATCTGGCGGCGTACTTTAATGTTTCAGAGGTTACTATCCGTAAGGATCTGACACATCTTGAGGAGATCGGTATTTGCAGGCGGTTTCATAGTGGTGCGGTTGCTGCAACTGAAGCTGGTATTATTGATGTGCCTGTCAAGCACAAGGTCACTATTGCAAAAAATCTTAAAGACAGAATCGCAAGGCTTGCAGTGAAGCTTATAGAACCGGATTATACAGTGATGATTGATGCTGGTTCTACTGCGCATCTGATTGCATATCACCTTAAGGGGCGCAGGAATCTAAGGGTTGTTACTAATTCTCTGATGGTTGGAAGTGAGCTTGCGGATGAAACTGGTATTGAAGTTGTTCTTACAGGCGGAAATGTTTACTCTGTCAGTCAGGCGCTTGTTGGTTCTCTGGCAATTGAAGTTTTGAAGCGGATACATGTTGATATTGCTTTTGTAGGTGCAATGGGTGTTTCAATAGAGCGTGGTTTTACATCACCAACGCTTGCAGAGGCACAGGGTAAAGAGGCAATGCTTGCGGGAGCAGGAAAAAAGGTGATAGTAACTGATCATACGAAGCTTGAACAGGTATCGTTTGCCAAGTTTGCAGGTTTTTCTGATGTTGATATACTCGTAACCGATAGTCAGGCAGATAGTGAAATTGTAAATAAATATAAAAGCGCCGGGCTTGATGTAATGTTGGCTGGTGAATGAATAGTATCTCTCTGTAAATAAAGCAATGGAGATTTGATTGCCACAGGCAGATCAATAATTGATTGGATTGAAAAGGAGAAAAAAATGGATGCAAATGGCGATATAGCGCTTATTGGACTTGCTGTTATGGGACAGAACCTGATTCTTAATATGAATGATCATGGTTTTACTGTTGTTGCATATAATCGCAGTGTTGAAAAAGTTGACGCATTTATCAGTGGTGCTGCAAAAGGCCGGCGTACTATCATTGGCGCACATTCTGTTGATGAAATGGTACGTTTGTTGAAAAGACCCCGTAAGATTATGCTCATGGTTAAAGCGGGAAGCGCCGTTGATGAATTTATTGACATTCTTCTCCCTTATCTTGAAAAAGGTGATGTAATTATTGATGGTGGTAATTCTCATTATTCTGACACTATTCGTCGTACAAAATATCTTAACGAAAAGGATTTTTTGTACATTGGAACAGGTGTTAGTGGTGGTGAAGAAGGCGCACGTACTGGTCCGTCAATTATGCCTGGAGGCAATCCGCAAGCCTGGCCGCTGGTCAGGGATATTTTTCAGTCAATTTGCGCAAAAACACCCGAGAATGAACCATGCTGTGACTGGGTAGGCGAGGATGGTGCTGGTCATTATGTAAAGATGGTTCACAATGGCATTGAATACGGTGATATGCAGCTTATATGCGAAGCATACCAGCTTATGAAAGATGGTGCTGGCTTGACATATGATGAAATGCATGCTGTATTTGCCGAGTGGAACAAAGGAGATCTTGACAGTTATCTAATCGAAATTACACGGGATATTTTAGGCCACAAAGATAGTGATGGTACCGCGCTTGTAGAAAAAATACTTGATAAAGCCGGACAAAAGGGTACCGGTAAATGGACAGGTATCAGCGCCCTTGATAATGGGGTGCCGTTAACACTCATTATGGAAGCGGTATTTGCACGATGCATTTCTGCGATCAAGGATGAACGTGTTACTGCATCAAAAATCCTTTCCGGTCCGGACACTAAGTTTACAGGTGACAAAACAGAATTTGTTGAACACATTCGCAAAGCACTTTTTGCGTCCAAAGTTATTTCATATGCCCAGGGATACATGCTGATGCGTGAAGCGGCAAAAGATAACGGATGGAATCTGAATTACGGTGGTATTGCACTTATGTGGCGTGGTGGTTGTATTATCAGAAGTGCCTTTCTGCGCAAAATCAAGGATGCGTTTGATAAAAAACCTGATTTAAGTAACCTTCTTCTGGACGACTACTTCAAGTCCATTATGGATTCATGTCAAGTATCATGGCGTAAAGTTATTATTGCTGCTGCAGAGCTTGGAATTGCGGTGCCATCACTAAGTGCTGCACTCAGTTTTTATGATGGATACCGGACTGCTCGTTTGCCGGCTAATTTGCTTCAGGCACAGAGAGATTATTTCGGCGCACATACATACGAAAGAATTGACAAGCCCCGCGGACAGTTTTTTCACACCAACTGGACTGGAAGAGGGGGGGATGTGTCATCATCAACCTATAACGCATAAGTACTGTATATAATTTACTAAACAGAATTCTGAACGGGCTCATGTCTGTTATTACACCGGATACAGAATTGTTTGAGCAGCGGTGTTTAATAAAAGTATATTTGCACGATAGCTTACATACAAATAGATTGAGGCAATAGAAAAATTTGCAAACCCAATGCTGTTTAATGGAGGAAAAAATGTTCCGGATATTAAGATTTGTAATAATCGTTTTTGTTATTTTTTCACTAAATATTTTTGCAGAGAACAACAGTAAGAAAACCATTGCTGTTATGCCATTTGAAACAATTGATATCAGGAGTGTTGATGCAGACAATCTGGTAAAAAAAATAAATGAAGCATTCTCTTCGGTACCGCAGATTGATCTTGTCTCTCAGGAGAAAGTTTTCGCCGGTTTTCGTAATACATCCGTTGTCAAAGACTCCGTTTGCAGAAACAGGGTATGTGCCATCGCAGTGGCAAAAACGCTTGGAGTGCATTATGCGTTTATTGGAAGCTTTCACAAAGTGGACAATACTGTTACACTCACCATCTCGGCAGTAATCCCCCAGAAAAACGAGACCGTCTGGACAAATGAATATTCGTTTGAGGATGACATGAATAATTTCATGAAAAAAACTTCTGAAAATGTTGTTATTGATGCACGGAATGCTTTTTTAGCTGAGCAAAAAACGGAAGACGTTTCAGATGAAACGATAACAGATAGTAAAGAAGATCTGGTTATATCCAAAAAGGAAGTTGAGAATACAGATGAAAACAGTAAGAAAACTGAGATCATATCAAATGAAGAAAATGATGAAGCAACAGCATACGAATCTTCAGTTTCAAATCATGGTACAGTACAGGGATTGACTGTTGGATTTGTTGCCCGTGATGTAGTAAATGGTGCAGGGCTTACAGAAAGTGAATGGGGCATGGATGCATTCTGCCTGATTCCTACAACATCAGTCGGTCAGGCACGGTTTAAATTTGCACTCCCGATGTCTACAGCAGACACCATGCGTGTACGTTCGAATTGTAAACGCAACAGAGATTTCTTTTTTACACTCGAACATGAATGGGGTTTACAGAATATTGGTATCACTGTTGGAGTTGGATATATGTATCTTGATAATTTTCAGAAAATTGATATCGTACCAGTGTATAACGCAACACAATTCAATACCTATGATTTTGAGACATCACATATAGTTAATTGGGTATTCGGAATTCGTGCCGGTAAACCTAATAAAGGATTTAAAGGGAGAATCAGTTATCCGCTTTTTTGGGGAGATGAAAAAAATCTTTTTGTCGAATATAGTGCCTTTGGAATGTTTGGCAACAGCAGGATTAAAGGGGGAGCGGGTATACAGGGTGCTGCAAAAAAAAGAGTAGGCACATTTAGTTCAATGACAATGTTTTCAGAATCCCAATCATCATACTTTAGCAGTAGTTATCCTGCTGATACAACCAACAAATTAAGAGAGTATTATTTCATGGGGCCATCAGGCAGAGTGGCATTTCTCGCAGGTCAACACAGTACAGTAACGATTGGACTGGATTTTATGGGTATACTCATTCCTGATATTTTCAATACAAAAGACAAGTGGACTCCCAATATACTTATTGGGTATACATTTTCATTTGGTAAACTTACAAATCCGGAAACATATGATGGTAAGTTTTAGTTTATTCACATATCATGGTTATTTGTTTAATAAATGCTGGTATTATAACAAAAAGGGTACCATAAAGGTACTCTGTTATGTGTAAAGGTGTTTTGATTCTATGAATATTTCATCAATAGGACAGGATTCACACAGGTTTGTTGCTGATGGTAATAACAAACCGCTAATTCTTGGTGGTATTACAATTGATAATTGCAATGGACTTGACGGAAATAGTGATGCAGATGTAGTCTTGCACGCTATTACAAATGCTATTTCCGGTATAAGTTGTATTAATATTCTGGGTAAAGTCAGTGATGAACTTTGTTTAAAACAGGGGATAACCGACAGTAGAGTATATCTTAAGCAGGCCATTGAGACTCTTGGTATATACAGAATGGTACATGTTTCAATATCAATTGAAGCTAAACGTCCTCATCTGTCAAAGCATATTCCTGAAATGCGAAAAACAATAGCTATGCTCTTAGGACTGGATATTAATCATGTTGGTATTACTGCTACAACCGGTGAGGGATTGACTGCGTTTGGAAAAGGAGATGGCATTCAGGCGTTTGTTATATTGACAGTAGAGTTCTGAGCTTTATATTCCTGGTTAAAGTTTTAGAACGCTTGATTGACGTTCTATTTCCTTTTTCCAGATATGCTCGGCTTTACGAAACCAGAAAACCGGATTTGTAATTTCGTTTGATTCTGTATCTTGTTCCGGAAGTGTTTCGATCAGTGATGAAAAGTCTGTGAAAAATTTACTTACATCTTTATAACGTTCTACTGCAAGTGAAACATTTAACAAAATATAGTATGTCTGAGCCATTTGTAATGCTGTATATTGAACTGGTTCGGAGATAACCTGTGTAAGCCAGGTTCTGCAATTGTTTGTTAATTCCTCTTTTTGATCGTCAGATGCAAATTGCATTGCCAGAAAATTCAAATATCCTACGAAAAAAGGATCTGTGCCGCCTTTGTTTATTGCAATAGTCTTTGAACACGATTCTGCAAGAATATATGCCTGAAAGCTTGTGAGGCGGTTTCGCGGAAATGAAAAATAGTCTTCTGAAATTTCTCCTGCTGCCTCAATAATTTTCCGTCTTTTCTTAATAGCTTTGGATATCAGAATTTTTGTTTTGTCATCAAGGATTGATTTGTAATGAATCGTATCATCTTCGCCAACTATATTGAATAATGAAATATCTATTGATGACATAAGACAATCTGTGCATACAAAAGGAAGTATACTGTAATAGTCGAAAAAATTTCCGGAAGAATCATCTGCAATTGGAAATATATCATTATCACGCCATTTCCAGGTGTAGTCATTCAATGAAACAAGATATCCTGTGACATTATTTGACCCACATCCGCCGCAGGAGCAGCGAAGACGTTTTAAACCCTTATCCTGATAGGTAAAAGGGAGATAACGGTTATATGAATACTTATCAATTAATCTCTGAAGTTCGCTGTAATCATTTACTATTGTCAATACCTTGACAAGGTTGGTGTCGTTGAGAAGTGTAATAACATCTACAGGTGGATGCATTAGAAAAAAACGATTACTGGTGGACTCTATCCGCTTTTTTAAATTTAATATAACACGTAATATGCTTGAGTCGATAGTTGTTACATTTGTAAAATCAATAACAAGATCTTTTGGTGTATGCTCCTGAAAAAACGTTGTCAATTGAGGAGTTAATGTAGGTAGTGAACCAAGGCTATAAGCACCTTGAAGACAAATGACATCATAGTTGTTATTTGACATAACACACAGTGGCATTATTTTCCCTCCCCACCAAATGAAACATTTAATATATAGTTACCCTGATATACGCATCAAATGTGAATATCACGTTTAATGCTATTGTATAATATTGACTTAGGCAGGTCAAGGTTTTGTAGTTCTGAAACAGCTGTGTATGTTAATTGTTACAGATATAACCGATAATGGTCGTATATGGAAATGATGTCTGATATCGTGAAAAAAGGCTGTCAATGACTGATATCCTGTTTTTTTGAACCTTCATACGGTATATACCCGAACTATTCATTGAAAAAGTCCGGATTGAACCACTTTGTATGTTTTCGATATCCACTCTAAGCGGGATTGCAAGAGAGTCCCTGATTAAGGAGACTGAGAGCAGTGTTATTGATACCCGATAATCCGGCTGATCACTATTCTGAACAATCCGGACTGTACTGCCGCAATCACTTTGCGTTATTTTTAATACCAGAATCTTTCTGATTCCGGCGATTTTTCTTAAAAGTGCACTTTCTCTTTTCTTGTCAGCAGGCCATGATGGAAGTGAATCAAAATTTGCAGTGTTCAGGATAGGTGCAATGTAGATTTTTTGTTTGGATACATCTATGTCGGCTGGTGAGTATGCTTTCCTGCTGATAAGTGAACAATTGACAACTGTACAAATAAAAAATAAAAGAAGTAACTTTTTCATGGTGTAACCATAATTTTATGTTTGTAAATGTTTCGTTCATTCAGACCCGTTTCGTATTCCACCACAGCAAAATACAGTCCGGGAACAACTGATTTGTTGAATTTTGTATGTAAATCCCATTGGTAAGAATTGGGTATATTGCCGGACTTATTGACAATTAATTTACCGGATGCATCATAAATCACAATGGTTTTTAATGATTTTCCTGAAAAAACTACTGTGCCGTTTTTTAATGAGACCGGATTGGGATATATCGATATTTTGGAATTGTCAACAATTTTCCCAATCGAATAAATTCCGGAAACCGGAGTTTCCGTTGTAAATGTTGTATAATCACCAGTAGTTACATTAGTAAATCCTGATGATTTCTCCCATAGTTTCTGAAGCTCATTCCATTTGTAAACATCACAATCAGTACCGTCACCACTTTTTACCAGTATTGAGAATGTGCAGCGTGATTTCTCCTGCCAGAAATGAGGATATAAAAATAAATATGGTGCACTTTTTAAAATCAATGACATATAGTTTGCTTTTTCATTATATATTTTATCGGTTACGATATCAAGTGACGGTGTGCATGGTACTATCGTTGTGTCTAATGTAAATAAGGCTGTCGCAGATGATTGTGAATCAGATGCAAAAGATGAAAATCTTATTGTATCCGAAGAATAAATATTATCAGTACAATCGTTAAATGAAACGCGGTAGTCTTTTGATTCAAGGGCATGACCATTTGTAACGATTGCAATTATTCTTTCATCAGGGGCAATGGAATAAACCGTATGATATCCGTTGCCATTATTGTCAAGTGATACGGAAGTCGATGTATCTATTGAGCTGCGTATTCTTAATATTGATGCCTTCCAGGGGGTATCTGCAGCAGAAGTGGTATTTTGACCTTTGTGTTCAAATATCAGACGCAGGGAATCCACCGGAATTGTAGTAACATTTCTCAGCGTAAATAATCTCATCCCGTAGGGGAATACTTTTTTAATTAACGGTTGAGAGTAAATAATTGAATCGTCCCTGACCGTTATGGTATCAAAAAACTGTGCATCATTGAGAAATCGTGATGTATCAGCATACTTACCCGTGTAAAAAGATGCGACATGAAAATCATGAAGAATGTCAGTCCATTGTTTAGTAAAGTTCCTGGAAACGGTTCTTAAATTTGAATAAAAAGGATACCGTTCTTCGAAATTATTGAACTGGAGTGTCCGTATAAAATCAATAGATGCTGGTGAGAAAGTTTTTGATATGTAAAGCATTAGAAGTGAGTTTGCATAATAGAACCCATTGGTAATGTCGTTATCATGAAGAAACGGCCGTTCCGGTGCACTGAAATAATGTGATGAATAACGAACGTAATCGTTTACTTCAGGGAATGCAATTTCTTCAATTGATGTTGCAGTCCCCTCAAGCCATGCGAGCGGGTAATCATCAAGAGTAAGGTTGAAATTTTCAACTACATTCCATGTCATACTGAATTGTATCGCATGGAAAAATTCATGAGCACAGGTTACTCTGATTGCGTCAAGAGGGTTGGTATCATATCGCAAAGCAGTCCAGTTGGTTGCAATATCAATGATACTCGACCACCCTTTAGGATAGGTAAATTTATCTGAAACCGGAAATGGATAGGTAAAACCATAATCAGATGCGTTATAGGCTACTACTTTATACTTATCTGACCGGTATTTATCGTCTTTGTATGGAATCGGTGCAATGAGGTTAAATCTATTGACTTCCAGTTCCCAGCAGCTGTCAAGTGCCCATCCTATTTCGTCAACGTAATCAGGGACTCCATTTGGAAACGATTGTTTCATTCGCCAGGAACTCCTGTCAAACCCATAATTATCGTCGTTAAGGTGTGATGCCACATGGGATGGCAGATAATAGATTTCGAAATGATTTCCTGGAGTAGTAAATACACTTGCGGAATCAGGTATAATGCTTAATGCGAGATATTCGTTTTTTGCTGCGGTTGACAACTGATTCCATGTTTTGGTTAAATAAAACAAATCCGCCTGGGATAACTGCTCCTTTTTTTGTCGTTTTAGAGAGGTGTTGTTTTTTTTGTCGGAAACCGATCTCCTGATATGCTGTTCGAACGCTGAAAACGATTGATTAGTATAACCGCTTAAACTACGACTGGATGCAACCTCCGCAGTTTTTCCAGCATGAATCGAAAAAAAACAAAACAAAAATAGTAGTAAGGAAAACCGGACAGGAATAGTATACAGTTTTTTGCTGTTGTTTATTAAATACCTATAGATCATAGATGCTTTCTGTGCTTTTCAAGTCAAATTATTTGCGTTTATTAAAAAACGTTCTGATAATTCCAAATATCTTAATGATTATGGATGCATGATTGTAAAATATTGATATAAAGCTATTTACAAACTTCACGGCATTAACGGCAAGATGACACTGCCAAATGGTTTACATCGTCATTTGTGCCGGTACATAGTAACACGTCTGCCAAAACAAAGAAACTATGGTTTGAATGATACTGTGCTCAATAGGTTACAACTCTGTTCCTGGTTCTTAGGATAATATATATCCAGCATTCCAGTTTATGGAAATTCATACTAAACATTACGTATGAAACAGGAATAAATACAAGAGAAAAAATCATTAAAAAAAACTCAAGTGCATCAGTTATTCAACCGATACTAATTAATGAAAGAAACCCGGTAACTCAAGCACCTCCCTTGTGTGCCTCTGACTCCCGAGCTTCCCCGCGTAAAGGGAATCAGAAGAGTGAATGGGTTGATAATTGCTTTAAAATAAAAATGGATGCTCTTCAGGCATCCATTTTTTTTTTTGCAAAAAAAAGGTGAAGTAACAACAACTTCACCTTTTTTTCCGGAATTATACTTACTCTGTCAGGCGTTTTTTGCTGTTGAAATTTCCCCTGTAAACTGGACGTTTGTTGATCCTGTGTCTTTTTTATATTTCCCAATGTCGATAACCATAGCAAAATAGCCAACAAGCGCCTTGTGCTCATCATAGTAAGGATTAGCAATAAATAAAAACATTCCCGTGCCACCATCAGGGCGGTTTATTCTGATTTCCGACGAATAGCTGTTGCCGTTGGAACAACGTTCAAATTGCTTTTTAAGAAATGTCGATCCAATAAGCTTGTCTTTATCCATGCCGATAATCTTACAGAATGATGGATTCACCACGATCATTTTAAATTCTTCATCTGCAAGACAGAAACCGGCGGATGTGGTTGATAGAATTGTACGTAAACGTTTTTCATTTTCAGATATTTGTGCATGTTTTAATTTGGATTCTTCTGCCAGATAGAAATGACAATTATCCGGTCTGTTGAGTCCATTATAAATTGCTATTGCCATATTTTCGCAAGTACCATACCCGCACGAACTGCAATTATACAGATCTGAGGCGCAGTTTTTCCTCATTGATTTATAAATTTTCCATAACTCATCCTCAGATGGAATGACAATACGGTTATTAATACTCATGTCGGAATAATTACGCTCATACAAACCAGGCTCCCAGAATTTATTCAGAATTTCATTAAGATCATGTAACGAAATTGACTTCTGCGAATTTTGTATCGACGAATTATAGAGTGCTTCCACCTGATGTGATCGTTTTATTACTGAGGTTTCGATATCGTCAAGTGATTTTTTATCAGTTATTGTCAGGGGACCTCCATTGCATCCGTGCCCGCAATTGAGACAATCAATAAGTATCGGGGCAGTCTGATTTTTAATTGAATCTTCTAACTTGTCAAGATATTGATATACTTCTTCACCCTCAATTTTCCTTGATACTTCACTGATTCCCGGTGACCATCGTTCTGCGGTGCGCAATAATCCTCCCGGTGATGAAAAGCCGACAGCGCGTTCTGCCGGAGGATTTACATACTGATCAGATGAATATCGTTTCAGGTCAATTTTATTCTTCTCGAGATAATCACTAATCGATTTGAACCCTATATTGTACTCTCCCAGTTTTGTCTCGTAGAATTCTCTTTTTTTTGCAAGACACGGAGAAATAACTGCAATTTTATAACCATCGTATTCGTTGAAATATCTACGGATCATTTTCATTGTGTGAAGCATTGGGCTATCAATAGGTGCAAGGTAAGGCAGCAGCTCCGGAAGATACATTTCTATGTACGTTACGATTGCAGGACAAGGTTGTGATATGACCGGCGTTCTTTTATTTTTGCTGTTCAGGTACTCCATATATGATTTTACCGTTAGTTCTGCTCCGAAACTGACATCAAAAACAGCCGCAACACCAAGACTTTTAAGCCATCCATTAAGATGCATATACGTGTTGGAAAAATTCGCTGCGATAGATGGCGCAACGATAGCGATTATTTTTTGTCGTCCCTGGCAATCTTCTATAAAACGATCAAAATCATCTATCCAGAAACGTGCTCCATGCGAACATGCTTTGATACAACTTCCACATCCAATACACATGAATGGGTTGACTGTTACGTAATCACTGCTTCCATCATTGCAATACTTTACAGGACAGGCACTGATACATTTATGACAATTTACACATTTGTCATTATCAACGCCAACTATGTCTGGCAACTCTTTTAATTTTTTCCCGATCATCATGGTAGAGAATCCTTTATAATACGGTACATCGAAAAAGTTTAATCATGGTATTATTGTCCGGCAGTGGTTCAATTGTTTGTATTGTCAATTATTGCATCCTGTTGTTCGATTGTTATTATCGAATCTGTTTTATCAGATTTTGATTTTAAGAAATAACTTCCACCGGTAACAGCCAATATGAGAATAATTGCAGCAACTATCAGTGTCTTTGCGTTACCCGACTTTTTTATTTCCCATTCGGTACTTTCCATACACTGCTCTGAAACCGACTGTGAAGATTTATACGTTTGCATCTCAGGCTGATGATTTTTGATATCCAATGAAGATGTTTGACGTTGTGGTTGTGGTATCGGAGCTTTTAGTGCTGCCTGGATTCTGTTTGTATAGAACTGCTCGAATGCTATCTGAATTTGCTGCGGATCTCTGTAAAACGTTGCAATGATCTCTTCCGGTGTTCCCATGTTGTATGAACTTAGTATATCTTCCAGGATTTTCCTGACAATGTCTAAGCTTGCGAATCGTTCCCTTTTGTCAGTCCGCATGCATGTTTGAGCAACAGAAGACAAACGATCATCTACTTTCTGATGATATTCTTCAAGACGTTTGAATTGATTTTTTGTTTTAGCCTGAATCATTGTTACCATATTGCTATGTGGAAAAGGATTCTGACCACAGATTAATTCGTAAAGTACTGCACCGAAAGAATAAATATCGGAAAGTGTATCAATAGGGTAACCGCTTATTTGTTCCGGTGAAAAATAATGAATAGTTCCAACGATACTATCAGTTGAAATGGTATGCAAACCCGTTTCAATGGGACGAGCGACACCGAAATCCATCAACTTGACATTTCCGGCATTTGTAACCATAATGTTTGAAGGTTTAAGATCCCGGTGAATTATCCCGTTGTATTCTCTCCCATATATCAAAATCTTTTGAGAATGTGCATAGGAAAGTGCCCGTGCAACCTGTACTGCAATTGATGCACAGACAGGTGAAGGGATCATGGGGTGTACCGATAGAAGCGCGGATACGGTATCTCCGTCAATAAGTTCCATTTCTATTGTAGGTAATCCATGCCACTCACCAGTGTCGTATGTTTCAATAATATTAGGATGATGCAATTTAGCGGTAATTTTCGCTTCAGTTAAAAACCTGTCCCATAGTTCACGCTGATTTGTTGGTAATAGAATTTTTACAGCACGATATATTTCAAGTTTTTCATTCCAGATTTTGTAGACTCTCGCCATCCCGCCAGTTCCCAATACTGACACAACTTTTCCTGTTCCAAGAGTTTCCTGGTTGGTATCTGATGGTAATTGAGGGTTGCAGAAGGTTGAAGAAATATCAATGGTGATATTTTGTTCTTTGGGTGGTGTTTTTTCTTTTTTTATTGAAACCGGTTGCGGCGGTTGCTGTACGATTGTCTCGTCATGATCCGTTTCGTCAATAATGAGAGGATAACTATTGTTTGCAACAGAAATATCTTTTTCAGAAAACGATTCTGTTTCGATGGATATCTTCGACAATACTGGTGCATCAGCTTTTGAGGGATTAGTGAAACTTTCGGTATCAATCGAGATGGTATTTAATCCCGTGATTTTTGTATCAGGTTTGGAGCCTGACTGATAGGATGACGTGATTTTCTTGACAGTATACCCGGAAGATTTAGTATCAATATTAACATCTCTGCTACCCGTGTTTTTATTGACAACATGATTAATATGGGTTGACTTGTCAGGTGTACTTTTTCTTTCCGGCATATCAGAGAATGCATCACTGGTGTCGTTGTTTGGATAACGGGTTTGTGCCATATCGATATTCCCTTTCAAATATCTCTTTGCAAAAAGGTTTCATGCTGAAGTTTCATTGTTGTAACTTTCTATAATACAATCATTTAATATGCCTTAAATTACTGTAGGTATAATATTAGAGAGAAGCATATCTTAGACGTATTGTAACATTCACATATATTAAATATCAATCGGTTTTTAATTATATACAGGTTATAACGACCAAGGGTGATTGCCATAAAACGATGCAGTATGTATTTTGCAGATAATTACCTGATTATACATTGTAAATAGAAACGAATATGATTGTACAGAAAAACGTCTCGTTAAAAGATAAAAATACCTATGCTATTGGTGGTAAAGCTGAGTATTACTGTGAACCTGCTTCAATTGATGACATCCTTGAAATTGTGCAATGGGCAAATTCCAGGCGTGTGCCGCTGCTTGTAATTGGAAACGGATCTAATTTACTGATTAGTGATATGGGGTGGCCGGGTGTAGTAGTAAATCTTTCTGAGCGCTACAATAAATTTGAGTGGCGAAATAACAGTGTTACGGCAGAAAGTGGTTTAATGCTTAATAAGCTTGTCAACCAGGTTGTTGATCTTGGGTTTTGCGGTATGGAGGAACTTTCAGGAATTCCCGGGACCGTTGGCGGTGGTGTTATCATGAACGCCGGAGCTTTTTCGATGTCATTACAGGATACAATTGATATGGTTACCTACTACGATCTTGAAGAAAAAAAAATATACTTCCGTAAAAAAGACGAACTGGAGTTCGGATACAGGTCAAGCTTCTTAAAACGTAAACCATCTATAGTTCTTACAACATCATTTTCTTTTGAAAAAAAATGTGATAAAGAAATTCTGGCATCCAAACGTGCAGAAATACAGGCAAAAAGGCGTGACAAACAGCCGCTGGATTATCCGAATTGCGGCAGTGTTTTCAAACGTCCGGAAAAAAACTATGCAGGAACACTTATTGAAACCTGCGGGCTTAAAGGTATGCGGATAGGGGATGCTGAGGTGTCAGAAAAACATGCAAATTTTATTATTAATAAAGGAAATGCAACTGCAGAAGATGTGCGGGCGCTGATCGCTCTGATTCAAAAAACTGTCCTTGATAAAACCGGTGTGATGCTTGAACCGGAAGTAATTTTTGCGGGTGAATTTAAAACATCACCTGTTGGTACTATAAAAACAGATAACTCTTAGTAAATAGACAAAAGTATACCTGATTGGAGCTATAATGAGTATTAAGATAGAAAAATTTGTCCTTGGTCCAATTGAAACCAATGCATACCTTGTTGTAAATGAACACCAAAAGGCATTTCTTGTGGATCCATCAGATAATCCATCCGATGTTATAACGTTTATAAATGATAACAACATCGTTCTTGAGTCAATTGTGATTACTCATGGTCACTTTGATCATATTATGGGAATTCCTGAGCTTGTAAAAAAATATCCTGATGTAAAGGTATATGTAAGCAAAGGGGAGGAGATTCTCCTGAAGGAACCCCGATTCAACGGGTCACTCATGATCGGTGTCCCATTTACTTATGAAGGCGAACTATGCGAACTGACTGAAGGTGAAATGATAATCGGCAGCTTTAAAGTCAAGGTGATATTTGTGCCCGGTCATAGCCCTGCCGGAACAGCAGTTCTGATTGAAAACAATCTTTTATGTGGTGATATCCTGTTTGCCGGATCAATAGGTCGTGCTGATTTACTTGGCGGTAATGAAGAAATGCTTGTCAATGGTATCAAAAGTAAATTAATGGTTCTGCCGGATGAAACGGTCGTTTGTCCGGGACATGGTGGAAGAACGACAATCGCAAGAGAACGAAAAGCCAATCCGTATTTGTAGAACAGGATATTATCAAAATGACTGAGTTACCATTTCTCGAATCATATTTTGCATATTTACGGCTCGAGAGAACTCTGAGTGATAATACTGCATCATCATATATGTACGATTTGGAACGATTGCGTGCATTCCTTAAGCAGAAGCGCATTGAGACCATTGACAAAGTAACATATGATATACTCTCTGAATACATAAGGGTCCTCTATGATTTAGGTTTTGAAGTAACATCAATTCAAAGAAGCCTTTCATCTTTAAGGGGCTATTTTGCATTTGTTTCCTCAGAAGGTGCTATCAGTGCAGACCCTACAGAAATGCTTGAAACTCCACGAAGCTCCCGATATCTGCCATCAGTACTTTCTGTCGACGAAATCGTAAAAATTCTGGAATCAATTAATACCAGAGAATGGTTAGGGACAAGGAACAGGGCGATGATCGAGACACTTTACGCTACAGGAATGCGGGTATCAGAACTTGCTGCGTTTACATTTGAACAGTATATTCCTGATGACCATCTTGTCAGAATCAACGGGAAAGGATCAAAAGAACGCATTGTTCCACTTGGTGATATTGCTGCCCACTGGATGAATGTGTACTATGAAACAGAGCGGCAAAAGCTTGTCAAAGCACATACCGATAGTACGGTTTTTCTGAATAAATCAGGAAACGCATTGTCAAGAATGGGTATATGGAAAATTATTCAGTTTTACGCAAAATATGCCGGAATTACAAGTAATGTTTCTCCGCATACCTTTAGACATTCTTTCGCGACACATCTTCTGGAAGGTGGAGCAGATTTAAGAACGGTTCAGGAGATGCTTGGGCATGCTAATATTGTAACGACAGAAATATATACGCATGTTGACAGAGAATACCTTTGCGAGGTTCACCGGAGCTTTCATCCAAGAAATAAAAAAAAACATGATTGAATCATTGATTCAGATTCATTATCATTTACGTACGGGAGGTGTAACAACTGTAATACAAAGATATTCTGAAGTATTTGGCAAGTTGACGATAAGAGAATCAGAATCGTTAATATTTTGTAATAGAAATACATTTATGGAGAATACTGATTCAAAAGTTGTTCATGTCGAAGAATGTGAATATAAAAAGTATAACGAAAAAAACGATTTTTATAATGATCGGATGAAAATCGAGTCTGATCTGGAAAAATGTATTAGTGAGCAGCAAAAGAAAGGACGTGTTGTAGTCATTGCTCATAATCTTGCCCTTGGTAAGAATCTTGCTTTGACATCTGCATTTTATAATTGTGCAATAAAGAACACATTGAATTCAGTAACTTTTTTCAGCGTTTTTCATGATTTTCCGGAAGAAGGCAGAGTTGATGAACTTGATGCAATCAGAGATGTCGAGCGATTTCAGAGTGATATAAAAAAACAGATGTATTGCATCGATGCCCCTGTAACAATTGTTGTTCCAAACGTAAATGCAATGCGTATGATGCTTGAATGCGGTTTTAAAGTGTCAATGGTTTCTAATCCTGTAAATTGTAAAAAGGTTGGAATAAACTCAAAAGAAATTGAGAATATACATAATTCCATATTGTATCATGCACATGAACAACAGGTACCTTTTAATGTACACAAACCAGTCGCCTATTATCCTGTACGCATAATCCCACGAAAAAACATTTATGAAGCAATCCTTATTAGCTGCATTTTTTTCAATTCATCGCTAATCACAGGTCCATCCGGTAATTCTGAGCAGGACAGTATTCATTACAGAAATCTGATTGATTTTATCAATAAAAACAGACTTCCTGTAATGACCGATGTTATTAAAAGATGTCATTTACAGAATGATTATGATGAAATTCCGGTTGAGACCATTATGCTTGCTGCTGATTATTTGTTGTCAACATCTGTTGCCGAAGGATTCGGATACACATTGTTTGAACCCTGGATACAGCAAAAAACGCTGATTGCGAGAAAGAATCCGGGACTTGATATGCCTGATGGCTGGAATGGTGAATCGATGTACTCGTTCCTGCCCGTTCCTGTAAAATGGATTGATATTAAGCGTGTTGTTAAATGTTATGAGATATATTTCTTTAAGTGTTTCAATAAAAAAATGCCATGGTCTGTTACAAACGCCTATATTCACGGGGCATTTATCGACTTCGCAGTGCTTCCGGAATGTATACAAAGGTCAATTATAGAAACGATTATATCTGATAATAACATGCGCTGCGAGTGGTTGACAATTCTTAAAGAAAACATAAACGGATGGCCTGGATTACAGAATGTTTACAATAATGCGAAACGATCAATTAAGCGTCATTCGGATATTGTTGCAAGTGAATTTAATGAAAGTGTATTTCAAAAACAATTCTCAGAAGTTTTTCTGCAGGATATATCTATAAGCAGTCACAATGCAGAGTATCAAAAAATTGGAGCTCATTTTCAATCACCCGAATATTTCAGGTTACAGCTTGGGATTCAGGATTGTAGAATGTGTGATAGTTAAGCTGTTGCTTTTGGCAGATATGATAGTAGTAATAAAAAAAAGAAAATAAATTGAATATTAAACATTTTTAATTTAAAATGAACAGTATAAATATTCAATTAACAGTTAGCTGTGTTAATGTGTCTAAATGCGTATAACATATTGATTAATTTGTAAGTTGCGAAGTAGTTTCAAATGAATGGCAAACATGTGATAATTCAAGTGCCGGGTAATTAATTACCGTATAATCAAAATGTTAGCGAGAAAAAAATTGCAAAAAAGATAATTTTTTCTTGACTTTGATGTGATTACATCGGATATTGTAAG
>CAYMGX010000043.1:0-32156 GCA_964390065.1 uncultured Fibrobacter sp.
GCGGAATCATGCCTGATTTCGATTTTGTGTATCACATTTTTATTGATTCCGACCGAACTCCGCATCACTCGTACATTACGCATATGCCTATTTTCTGGATCTGCATGATGAGCCTGCTTGGAATTACCGGAAAACTGTTAAAGAAACCCTATTTCTCCACAGTAACCATTGCAATGTGCAGTGCTGCACTACTACATCTTATTTGCGACACGATAACCGGCCCTGTTTACTGGCTGTATCCGTTAAATATGCACCCATTCAATGTATTTACCATAAGCGGCAAATATATCTGGTGGGTACATAATTATATCTACCACTGGACATTCCTCATTGAGATCACCATCGTGACAGTCGCAATGGCAGTATTTCTGCGAATACCAAAAACAATTCGTTATTTATTAACAATTATACAAAGAGACAAAACTCTGCAGGAGATTTTTATACGCCTGGGAGTATGCGCTATTGGTATCACACTGATCATATTAATCGGTTCTATCAAGTTTGATTTTGACAGCAGGGTATTTCAAAAGATCATCAAGTTGAAACACTACATTTCGCGTAATGCATCAATAATCAGGTAAACTAAGGCATTTTACATTTTTGTGCTATTTCTGAGCTCATAGTGATATGCAATGCACCTGTAAAAATACTATTTGGGTGATTTGTCAAATTCCCTCCTGAACAGTAAACAATAGTTTTAAAAACATGTTTCAGATTTCCTTGGCAAATAGCTATATTCGAGTAGCGGTTGCTATGTTCCGTTGCATCTTTTTGTAAACAGTGCCGGCCAAGAGGATAATAAACCGGACAACCAACTGCCTGTACATTTTATTCTGTTTTGTTTGTCCCTGTAGAAATGACAACGTAACTTTTTTGAGTTTTATTGGTGTTTGGGTGCAAAAGGGACAATACATAGACTAACCCACTGTTGGAGGTAGTTTCATCTATGGTTCAAACAACTACAATTGTGCCTGTCAGGCACTTGTCGCAGGAATATCCCCTTTCATGGTTTCAGGAAAGAATGTGGCTTCTTAATCGTAAAAATCCCCAGGATTTGAGTTATGACATTCCTGTTGCATTTCTGCTTGATGGCGAGATAAACATCAATGCACTTAATAGAAGTATCACTGAGGTTCTTGAACGTCACGAGACATTACGAGCCCGCTTTATTGTAAACAAACGAGGTGAAACAGTACAGGTTATTACACCGAACCAGCCTTTTTCACTGAAGGTTATTGATGTTCAGGAATCTGAAATTCCTCATTTTATTGAACAAAATATGCGTTATGTGTTTAATCTTGAAAAAGGACCCCTGTTTATAGGAAGTCTCCTGAGGATTAGCAGCAAACGTCACTTGCTACTTCTCAACGTTCATCACATTGCAGCTGATGGCTGGTCAATAGAGAGTATTCTTTTCTCGGAGTTGCAGGAAAATTACGAAGCATTCGTATCAGGCACGACGCCATCATTGAAATCACTACCTGTTAAATATACCGATTTTGTACATTGGCAAAGAAATGTTTACATCGCAGACAGCATTTCCTTCTGGCAAAAACATCTGGAAGGTTATGAGGCATCACTGGAATTGCCGAGTGATTTTTTAAGATCTCCCAGGTCCGGCAGCACCAGTGATCGCCTGGAATACAAGTATTCCACTGAATTTTCTCAGGCACTCGAAAAATTCGCTCAAAAACACGGCTGTACAATGTTTATGAGTTTGCTTGCCGGTTTTGCGCTCACTGTTAACCGGTATACCGGCAAGGATGATCTTTGCATCGGGACTACAACATCCGGACGAATTTTCCCGGAAATTGAAAAACTTATCGGATTTTTTATCAATATTCTCCCCTTACGCATCTCAGTTGATGAGGATATGAGTGTAAGTCAATTTATAAACAGTATCCGCTCGACTGCACTTGCCGGGTATGAACATCAGATTGTTCCCTATGAACAAATAGTATACTCATCATTTGAAAAACGTGGTGATGTGACAAGTTCTCTGGTACCGCTTGTTATCCGTCATCAGAATTTCCCACGTGCCAACCTTGAGAAGCAGCTTCCGGGTGGCGTTAAATTCGGATCATACCCCGGCTATGAAGGATACCGCACCGCAACCGGAAAAGATGCATTTGCCCGTTGCGAAGTTGAAATGTCATACACCGGAGATCGCAATAAACTTGAAGTTGAAGTATTTTATGCTTCAGATCTCTACCGGGCTGAAACCATTGAGCAGTTATTGAAACACCATGAACAACTGCTCCTTGAGATGATGGCCAATAGTCAAAGTAAACTTTCCGAGCTTACCATGCTCACCGATACCGATCGTCGCCGCCTGTTTATAGATTTTAATGAAACAAAACGTGATATCGACTTTTGCAACAACTTCCTGTCACGATGGGATGAGCGGGTACTAAAGAATCCGGACGCAATTGCCTGTCACGATTCGTTTGGTTCCTGGTGCTATCGTCATATCGCTGAAGCATCAAATGCTCTCTCACTTACATTGAATACCAAAGGTGTCGTACCGGGTGATGTCATCGGTGTCTGCATGGAACGCGGTGCACCACTACTGTCTGCAATATTCGCGATATGGAGATCAGGTGCTGCATACGTTCCCCTTGACCCTGCGTACCCCGAAAGTTACCTTAAACAGATTACCAGTGATGCACAACCGAAACTGGTTATCGGTACCAGCGAGCATCTGTCCAGACTGGCGTTTAGTGAAGAAATCTGCTGTACCATTGATGCCAGACTCCCAATAGTACCCGATACAGCCACGATGCCTGCAACTGCTCCGGTCACATCGGATTCAATTGCATACCTGATGTACACATCAGGTTCAACAGGGATACCAAAGGGCGCAAGGGTTCCTCATCGTCAGTTGACCAACTGGCTCAGCGGGCTTGAAACAAACTACCCGTTCACTTCGGATGAGGTAATTGCACAGAAGACAACGATCGCATTTGCTGTCTCGGTAAAAGAGATTTTTGCAGGTCTTCTCAATGGTTGTACAACGGTTTTCATTGATACTGAGACTGTAAAAGATCCTGTCCTTTTTGTAAATGCACTTCGTAAATATAAAGCAACACGCGTAAATCTGGTTCCATCACATATGATGGCAGTTCTTTCTTATATGAAAAAAGAAAAAATTGATCTTCCATCCCTGCAACTATGCACGACAGCTGGTGAACCGCTTACAACGGAAATGATCACGGTATTCAGATCGGTACTGCCTCATGCCCGATTGATCAACAATTACGGATGCACGGAACTCAACGATATCTGTTATTACGATACTACAAATTTCGATGCCACGCAACAGGGATTTGCTCCTGTCGGTAAACCAATCCAGAACACACAGTTGTATGTCCTTGACAGACGTTCCAGACCGGTACCGCTCGGGGTTCCCGGTGAGGTACATATCGCTACTGCCGGAATGGCTCTGGGATACCACAATCTTGAGGAACTCAACAGAGAACGTTTTATCAGGAATCCTTTCGGCAAAGAGTATGGTGGGATTTTGTATAATACCGGTGATGTAGTCCGTTACTTGCCGGATGGAAATCTGGAATTTCTTGGCCGCTGGGATTTTCAGGTGAAGATCCGCGGTTTTCGGGTTGATGTTCGTCATGTTGAAAAAGTGATGGGTGAATTTGATGGTATGGGTAGTCGTGCTGTAGTAGGAGAAAACGGACAGCTTCTTGCTTTCTTTGTAAAGCAACCCGGAACAACGACAAACATCGGGAAATTGCGGGAATTCCTTCAACAGAAACTCCCCCCCTACATGGTTCCATCAGCATTTATTGAAGTAACTGAAATGCCTAAACTTCCTAATGGAAAACTAAACCGCCGGGCGTTAAAGGTCTCAACCGGCCAGATTCAACAAAGTGATACCTACGAAGCCCCTTCTACAAACATTGAAAAAAAGGTTGCAGAACTGTGGTCAGAAGTACTTGAGATACCTGAAGATCGTATTGGAAAAAGGTCTAACTTCTTCGAGCTTGGCGGCCACTCACTCTCTGCAACACGGTTTATTGCCAGAGTAAAAGAGCAGCTTGGAGTTGATGTCGGCTTGTCTGTGGTATTTGAATATCCTCACCTCGTTGAGTTAGCATCAAATTTATCAATGTCTACGAAAGCTCAGGACAATACTGATGATTCGATCATTATCGCATCCCAAATCAAAAAACCTGTACGACGTCACAATTCGCCTCCGGGATTACTTGAAAACAAAGTTGTTCTGGTGACTGGCGGCAGCAGGGGTATCGGACGCTCTGCGGTCAGACTGCTTGCCAGTCATGGCGCTTCGGTTGCGATCAACTATCTGAAAAGCAACAATCAGGCAATAGCGGTAAAGGAGATAATCGATGAAGACGGCGGGATATCCGAAATTTTTCAGGGTGACACGACTGATCCGGATCAGGTGAATGAACTTGTTAACAATGTACGTAACCGATTTGGAACCATTGACGTTCTGGTTAACAATGCCGCAATCGGTTTTACAGTAGCACCATTTCTTCAAAGCAACTGGGATGATTTTGAACGTAAACTAACTAATGAGCTAAAGTCAATTTTTCTGCTTTCACAGGCAGTTGTTCCCGGTATGATCGAACAGAAATGCGGTAGTATCATCGCTGTATCAAGTACAATGTCAAAATCTGTACAACATGGTTACTGCGCTCATGGAGCTGCTAAAGCTGCACTTGATTCATTTGTACGCTCGCTTGCCAATGAACTCGGCCCTGAGGGCATACGGGTCAATACTGTTGCACCGGGACTTACGATAACCGATGCGACTGCACCAATGGCATATCAGATCAAGGAAACGGCTGCAACCCGCTGTCCGCTGCGCCGCAATGGTCTGCCGCGGGATATTGCCGGAGCGATTCTTTTCCTTGCAAGCGATCTATCGCAATTTATGACAGGAACCTACCTGCCGGTTGATGGCGGGTATACAATGTTATAGGAGAGTCAACTATGAAACCGTCATTGCTTGTAATTGACAACTACGACTCCTTTACATTTAATCTTGTTCAGATGTTCCGGCAATATCCGCTGAACATATCTGTTTACAGAGCAGATAAGATTACTGTCGAAGAAGTCGAACAGAAATCACCGGATTATATCGTTATCAGCCCGGGCCCTAAAGACCCTGCTGCTGCAGGAATCTCCATCGCCCTGATCCATCACTTGTACAGAAAAATTCCGATATTGGGCGTCTGTCTCGGAATGCAATGTATGAATGAAGCATTTGGCGGAATAACCGTCAGGGCTCCACTACCAATGCATGGAAAAACCAGCCATGTTGAACATAGCGGAACATTACTATTTCAGGGAGTTCACCAGCCAACGGTTGTTGCACGATACCATTCACTTGCGGTTCAGCAAATTCATAATGATCTGGAAGTAACTGCAATAACCAGTGATGGCGTTGTGATGGGATTATCACATAAACAGTACCCGCTTCATGGTGTACAATTTCATCCCGAAAGTTTTCTCACCGAAGAAGGCTTTACAATGGTCGAAAACTTTCTGAAATTCGGTCCGCTTAAGGAGCAACTTAAATGAATCATTCAACAGTATCTATTGAGCCGGGCTTTTTACCGGAAACATCCGGGACACTAATAGCATTGCCACTTGAAACCAGCAGGTCATTTCTGGAAATAGCAGCCGGATTTTCCCACATGACAGGAACGGTGGCGCTTGCCAGTGGTGGTTCAGCAGATTGTGCACGATACAATATTTTAGGTGTCAACCCCTGGCTTTCCCTTACAGCAACACTTACTCACACTACCATTACGACTGGTAATCGCACACAAACAATTGAAACTGATCCGCTACAGATGCTTGATTATATTGTCAAGCGCTATAAACTGACCGGAAATGAGTATCCACTGCCCCTTTGTGCCGGTTTACTCGGGTATCTGTCATATGATCTCAAAGACTGCATCGAAGTGCTGCCCCGTACCAGCGTTGATGATCTTCATTTACCGCATTTGTATATGGTTGCTCCATCGGTTATTCTTATTGAAGACCTTAAACTGAATACAAAGACACTATTTGTTTCGTCAATTGGCGGGGATCCAAATCTACGTAAAGATGACTTTATTAAAGCAATCAATGCTCCAGTGCCTCAAAAAAACAGCAACGTTTCTGCTCATCAGACCGGAATGAAATCATGTTTCATCCGTGACGAATATATGAAAGCAATTGAAGATATCCGTGATTATATCGTTCGCGGTCATGTCTATCAGGTCAATATGTCCCAGCGCTTTGAAACATCATTTAGCGGTGATCCCTATGAACTTTTTGTATCAATGTTCAAACGCAACCCGGCTCCTTTTTTTGCTTATATCAACGCCGGTGATCATCATATCGTTTCCACATCACCGGAACGTTTTATCGAACTTCGTGGTAAGCGGGTGGAAACGCGTCCGATCAAAGGCACACGACCACGGGGAAAGACGCCTGAAGAGGATTTACAATACCGTAATGATCTGGCAGCAAGTCCCAAAGACGATGCAGAGCTTTCGATGATTGTTGACCTTTTGCGAAATGATATCGGAAAAGTCTGTAGTGCCGGTTCTGTAAAGGTACGTGAGCACAAACGCATTGAAGCATATAAAAATGTATTCCATAATGTCTCGATAATTGATGGTATTCTTGATGATGACAAGAGTTCAGTTGATCTAATTCATGCGACATTTCCCGGAGGATCAATCACCGGATGTCCAAAGATACGCTCGATGGAAATTATTGATGAACTCGAACCGGTACGGCGCCATTTATATACCGGATCTATCGGGTATATCGGTTTTCACGACTCCATGGACCTCTCGATTGCAATCCGTACCGCTACTATCAAGGATAACAGACTGGTTTTTTCAGTCGGTGGCGGTATCGTTTACGACTCGGATCCTGCTGACGAGTTCCAGGAGACACTTGACAAGGGTGAAACACTTATGCAGGCAATCGCCAGTGCTTCTGAAAAGGCTCCCCCACCTCCCGTGTATGCATGGTGTAATGGTAAATTCAGACCACAGGGTGAGTTGACAGTGCCTGTGGAAAGCGAAGGATTCCTTTACGGATATGGAATTTTCGAAACGATCAGGGTCCAGAACGGTAAACCCTGCCGGCTGCAGCGACACCTTGACAGGTTCAAAAACGGCTGGAAATACTGTTTTAACACCCAATTTCCCGACATCACCTGGGAATCGGTAATCGAACAGTTATTAGAACGCAATGGTCTTACACATGATACAGCCGCAGTAAAAATCCTTGCGGCCGCAGGAATTCACGGGAAACCGGAAACGAAGATCTTACTTGTCACGGCAAGAAAATATGTTCACCGGTTGAAAACTACCGGCAGGGATGGACTACATCTGGCAACATACCCCGATAAGCGATACTCATCACTGGCATCATATAAAACGATGAACTACATGTTCTGTAAAATGGCAAATGACTGGGCAAAACAACAGCATTGCGACGAAGCAATGATTGTCAACACAGACGGAACAGTCTGCGAGACTGCAACCGCCAACATTCTTTGTGTCATTAATGGCACATGGTACCGTCCGAAATCAGACTATGTCCTGCCGGGAACAATGGAAACCGCTATCATTGACCTGCTTGCAAGCCGCGGTACAACCATCCAGTCACGTGCAATAACTGTTGATGAACTTAAAAAGGCTGATCAGGTATTTTTGACCAATGCATTAATGGGTATTGTACCAGTACTTCAAATTGACGGCACAGCGATCAGCAGCGCCGGTGTTGAATTATGTAAAGAGCTCAACACGTTACTGTTTGATACTGATACAGATACGGCACTGATTGCGGAAGTACGTACGGGAGCGAAAGCGATATCAAGTAGCAAGTAGCAAAATAAAGCGACCCGCAGTTGCTTATATTATCTAACGGAGTTTACAGGATACTTACGTATAATTGAACTAAACTGTTTTCTATCATCGAGACTGGAGAAATCCATGAAAAGGATCTTTAAGAATGATCTGGTGATTGTCCTTGCCGGTGAAGCCGGACAGGGTATACAATCTATCGAAAGTACTATTACACTGCTTTTAAAGCGAAATGGTTACAATGTATTCTCAGCATCGGAATTTATGTCAAGAGTCAGGGGCGGTTCAAACTCAACTGAATTGCGTATTGCATCCAAAGCTGTAGCATCATACTGCGAGCGTATCGATATACTTATCCCCCTTCATAATGGCTCTATTAAACATCTTAAAAAAAGAATTACCCCGGATACAATTGTGATCGGCGATGCATCAAAAATTGAATATGATGGTATACGTGATATTCAGTTTAACAAGATAGCACTTGAAGCTGGAAATGTCCTCTATGCAAATACCGTTGCGGCTGGTGTTATCTGCGGGTTGCTCAACCTGGACCAAAAAGTGTGCGAATCGTTTATTTATCAGCAATTCGCATCCAAAAGTCAGGAGATCGGTGAAAGAAATGCAGACGCACTACGGCGCGGCTATAGTGCAGGAAGTCAATTTACCGATATAGAGATTGTTATAGAAGACAATGAATCTGTTAAAAATGATATCCTGCTTTCCGGTGCAGAATCGGTAGCTCTGGGTGCATTGGCAGGTGGTTGTAACTATGTTTGCGGGTATCCCATGTCCCCATCAACCAGTGTGCTTGAGAAAATGGCATTCTATTCAGGTAAATTTGACATTATCGTAGAACAGGTTGAGGATGAAGTCGGTGTTGTCAATATGGCACTGGGGGCCTGGTATGCAGGTGCACGGGCATTTGTAACTACGTCGGGCGGTGGCTTTGCACTGATGTGTGAGGGGATTAGTCTATGCGGAATGATTGAATCTCCGCTCGTTATTCACCTTGCACAACGTCCGGGACCTGCAACAGGACTTCCAACACGCACCGAGCAGGGTGATCTGAATCTTGCATTGTATGCAGGTCATGGTGATTTCCCAAGAATTATTCTTGCACCTGGAACTCTTGATGATGGATACATGTTGACAAAAGCAGCATTCGATTTATCTGACAAATATCAGGTACCGGTTTTCATCCTTACTGATCAGTACTTTGTTGATAGCAGATATAACACTGCACCATTTACTGTTACTAACCTTCCTGAAAATCATATTGTGGAAACTGATGATGCATATAAGCGATTTGCACTTACAAAGTCTGGTATTTCACCGCGGGGTATTCCGGGGTATGGAAGCGGGATGGTTTGTGCCGACAGTGATGAACATGATGAGAGCGGACATATTACGGAAGATCTTGAATTGCGGGTAAAAATGGTCGATAAACGTATGAGAAAAGAGGTTGCAATCCATGATGCCGTAATAGAGCCGGAATTCTTTGGTAATGCATCCTGTTCAACGCTTGTGATCTGCTGGGGATCAACATTCCATATGGTCAATGATGCAGTCAGGTCGCTTGACAATGATGATATCGGTGTGCTTCATTATTCATGGATCTATCCGTTACCGAAATGTACATCATCATACCTTGGAAATGCATCGAAAGTTATTGTGGTTGAAAATAATGGTTCGGCGCAGTTTGCTAAATTGATACAAAGGGAAACGGGCTACGTTGTTACCAACAATATTTTAAAATATGATGGACTACCCTTTACAGTTGAAGAACTCGCACAAAAAATCAGGAGTATGATATAATGGAACATACAGTTGAAAATAAATTCGATTTTAAAGAGCCAATTGATATTGCCTGGTGTCCCGGATGCGGTGATTACTCTATACGTAAAGCGCTGCTCGGAGCATTGCATGAACTTGACCTTCCAAGGGAAAAAGTGGTGCTTGTTTCCGGTATCGGTCAGGCGGCAAAGATGCCTCAGTATGTGAATACAAGTTTTTTCAATGGACTTCACGGTAGGGGGCTTCCTCCTGCAACTGCTATCAAGGCATGTAATCCGGAACTGACAGTCATCGCTGTTGGTGGTGATGGCGATATGTACGGTGAAGGCGGAAACCACTTTCTTCATGCAACACGCCGCAATCCGGATATGACTCTTTTTGTTCATGAGAATATGGTATATGGATTAACAAAAGGGCAGGCAGCACCTACGACCCGTATCGGTATGACTACTCCGGTTCAGGTGAAAGGGGTTTTTGAAAAGCCGATTAATCCGATTGCGCTTGCAATTTCACTTGATGTCACCTTTGTGGCACGGGTATTCTGTGGTGATATGATACAAACAAAAGAAATAATGAAACAGGCTATTTGTCACAAGGGATTTGCACTTGTGGATATTTTCCAGCCATGTGTATCATTCAATAAAATTAATACATTCAAATGGTTTAAGGATAACACCTGTTCGCTCCCTGCAGATTATGATCCATCAGACCGGACGGCAGCGTTTAAAAAAGCTCTTGAGGAAGAACCATTTCCTCTTGGGATTATCTATAAAAGTAATCACCGCAAAACGTTTGAGGAAAATCTGGATATTTACAGTGATGACAAAAGGCCTGTTTACAAAAGAAAATTTGATCCAGAGTTGATCCGTAAGGAAATCAATGCAAAAGTTTAGACGCAAATGGACTATTTGTACAAAAAATGCCCCCGCTGGAAGCGTCCTCCCTTATTTAGGGGCTGATCATATGACATACTTGACTCCGTCTTATTAGTGGGGAAAATTGAGTAGAATGTATTTTATGATCACTATTCAAATGTTTTGGAGATAGTTTGCACTATCCAATCCTGTATGGTTTGCAGGTTATTACAAAAATGGGCTGTAGGCCCTTTAATTATTGTAGGAAAAATGTGCCACAAAATCCCTTCATTCCCTGAAGGGGAATCATTATAATGTTTCCCCTCCAGGGAAATGGGTATGAACTATAAATTTTTTATTACAATAATTAATGCTCTACAAGCATTAATTGATTACAATAGCATCATATCCAAATACTGATTCCAATACCGGAGTTATGTATGGGTAAAGATCAGCCCCCGCCGGAGGTTCTGTAATAGTTTTTCGCGTAAATTTCCTTTGCATATTGTTTACTATTTGGGAATTCTTTATCGGTAAACAGCTTGAACGTATGAAACTGCACCTTGTCATTAAGAATATCATCAGGCGCCCACGACGCTTCCCGGATCGAATCACAATAGGTATAAAGCATCCGCTGCAAAACCTTGACATTAGCGGTCAGCGTCGGGCTCTTATGTTTATGAACCCCTTCAAGCATCATTTCAATACTCTTGACAGCGATATATATGTGTGTGTTGTGTTTCATGGTCTTCTCCTTTTGTTCATTTTCATGCTCCCCCTCAACATTCATGGAGAGGGAACCGGGTGGTGAGGCTTTTCAGTAAAATGCTCAACCACGGAAAAAAAGAAGTATAAATGCTTGTAACAGCTGTAGCTCAATCTGTAGTCGTGAAATGATTTATACATATTATACTTCTCTTTTTTTACTTTCGAAAAGGGAGGTATGTAATAATCTTAATTCTATTAACATGGACCACACCCCGGCTGGCAGGGGTGTGGTTACATTGATGGCAGAATATATTTTCCCAATGCAATGTTCAGACCGTTTTAAAACTTCATTTCCATCATAACTGGAGTTCATATGTCAACTGACAGTAAAAAAACAGAAGAGTTACAGGCATCACTTACACTACTGAATGATCGTCTGCATTTCAACGGAGCCGTTGAGAATAACGATCCAGTTTCTATCGATTATGTACCTCCGTTTGGTGACAATCTGGGATATACATCACTTGAGCTGCTGCTCCTGAGCCTTGGTTCATGCATGGGATCATCAGTACTGTTACTGCTTAGGAGAATGAAAAAGGATATCAATGGCTTCTCAATGAATCTGAAGGGCATCCGTAGAAAAGAACATCCTACCGGATTCAAAACTATATTTATCGAGATGGTAATTACTTCTGCTAATGTTACCGATGATGATGTTGCGAAAGTGCTGAAACTCTCTGAAGATACCTATTGCCCGGTCTGGACAATGATTAAAGGTAATGTCGTGGTCGAGGTAACAAGCATTATTAAGCAATAATGAATAATCCCTTAACAATCAGGGTAACAAAATACTATTTCATCATTCTTTATGCTTCATAAGTAAAGCAAACCGGGATTGAATGCAAGAGGATTGACATTTGATAACAACGTTTGTTTTTATAGCCATTACTTATTGAATGCATGACACCATAAGTATTGCAATTCCTATTGCGGCTTTGTATGCATTTGACATCACGCAAAAATACCTTACCAAAAAAATATCCTGATGAGCCGTAATGATCTATACCCACTATTCTTCCGCTCTCATGATACTTTTTTTACCTTTTCATCCAACTAAATACTAATTTATAGATAAATCTTGTACTTATCAGTAAACAAGTATCAACCAGTCAGTCAACAATTGCAGTCTCACCATCATCAACTACAGGTATTTTTATGCACTTTACAGTACTATTGTGTTCTCTTGTTAGAAGAATGCATCGAATCGGAATTTTGTTTATAGCTATCACATTATCGTTTTTTCTTATTCTGCGATGTTCTCTACCGCCAACACCGTACACCGCCGAAAACACACAGGTTAAACTAATGTTAAAGTCATCAAAGAATAGAGTAAGTGATACCTACATTGAGGATTCCATCAATACAATTGTAAATATAGGTGCTGTTGTCAATTTTCCCGAATTTGTTGATTCAATCAGGATTACCATTAAGAATGAGCTAAGCATACCTGTTATTGAGAAAAAATTACTGGTAAACACAGGATCCCATTCCGATACTGTATGGTTCCAGCATTTCTTCGCAACGTCATCAAAATATTCGGTTGCATGTCTTGGATACATTGCAAACGGAAGCACCCGCCCCTCTGATGGAACTATTCAGATCTATGGATCAACAATTGTAAATCACAAACCTGTTATTACCGTTGCCGGACTTACCGCGATTCAATCCGGTGAGACCTGTAACCTGACTGTGACCGCTGCAGATGTTGACAATAATCTCACGGGTACAGTAACGATGATCAAAAAACCATCTGCATCGCAATTAAACGGTACGGCTTTTACCTGGAAAACAGCCGCAATGTATTCCGGAATTGACACTGTACAATTTGTGGTTACCGACAATGGTACTCCACCGCTATCTGATACTGCAACAATCCTGATCTCAGTCCGTCAGGCAACCGCAATTGAAGACAGACTTGTGGTTTCCAGGAACTTGGCAGATTCAGTTTTCTTTACCTGGAAGGCAGTTGACAGGGCGATTCAATACTATATCTACAAAACCGATAATGTTACCGGAACCTTTGTCCTTACAGATTCTGTAACAACAGCATCCTACAGTGACACAATTCTTGAGAAGACACAAGGCTATATTGTCAGGGCAATCAACGGACAGCAGGTTATCTGGGTATCTGACACCCTTATGACATCAACGACAATCGCCTCCGATACAACACCACCTGTTATTTCGTTTCCACCGCAAATATCTGACACAATGACCATAACCACATCATTTTTTGCTACGACATTTACCTGTAAAGATTCCAGCGGGATCAGATCGGTCAGGTGTAGTGTCGATTCACAACCTGTTCCGGTTACCCGTTTGTCAGATACGTTTTTTTTATGCAGTGTCAGCAATCTTGAGTCTGGGAAAACCTACACAATACAGTTTACTGCTTGTGATAAATCCTTTGGATCACTCTGCCGGGATACAACACTCCACATAAAAACAGCATTTACTACTATAGATACCATCAAACCGACCATTGAACGCATACTGCCGCAGGTTGACAGTTTAAAAATTGGACAGAACAGTTATACCGCTCTGTTCAAATGCAGAGACAACATGGGAATAAATGCGGTTGTCTGTACACTTGGTGTCAGTATCATTCCTGCAGCAAAGATTGCAGATACTGTATATTCTGCAACGATAAGCGGGCTCGCCGCGGGTGTAAACACTATCAGGGTTTCAGCCACCGATTCAAGCGGCAACGCAGCATCACTGGTTTTTTCTCTCATTTACGATCTGTCAATTGATGATAAAACACCCCCATCACTGGAATGCAGGTTGCCTCAGGGTAGTTTCGAACGTGTTGCAAGGGACAGTGTACTTCTGGAAGTTTTCAGCATAGATCCATCAGGAGTCAAGTCTGTTACCGGATATCTTGGAGCAGCGCCGTTTATATTTACAAAATCAGCGACGAACGATTCTATATACCGGGCGGAAATAACCGGGTTAACTGCCGGCGTAATAAACACTATCAAGGTCATCACAATTGACAATTCTATTAACGCCAACAAAGATTCTATTTCTGTAAATATCAAGTATGACACCGATTCAAAGAAACCGTCACTACAGCGCATTCTTCCCGTATCCGACAGCAGCACTGTCAACGCATCATCATTAACGGTCAGCGCAAAGGCATTTGATGAATCCGGGGTTGCATCGGTTGTTTTTGTACTCAATGACACCCCAGCGTCACTTGTAAAAGGTACCCTGGCACCGGCAGATTCCACATGGACTGCAGCGATCGGTGGTCTTGTTATGAACCAGCTCAATAAAGTTACCATTATAGCAACCGATGCATCACTGGCTGCGAATACAGACACTCTGTCGTTCAGGATCACCTTCGATCCCACCATTGAGGACATTACCGGTCCGACAATTATTCAGATTGGTGGTCCTGCAAGCGACTCGACTGTTACATCACCGGTTGTAACCATCGTTGATTCCATTGTTGACCCAAGCGGCATCAGCAGTGTCATCTACACGATTAATGGTGATGCACCACAGATAATGCCTGTAGTTGCCGGTATGTCCGGTCACTACAGTTTTACCGATACGTTAACAAAAGAAAATGCAAACACAATTATCGTTACAGCTGTTGACAATGCATCAAAAAAGACATTAAGTACACAGACAATAACGCTTAACTATGTAGTTCCACCCCAAATTACACTACAACCGAAATCGCAGTCAGTATGTACTACGCAGGCAGTGTTTTCGCTAACTGCAACAGGTACCGGCCCGCTTGTGTATCAATGGCGTAAAGGAACAACTTCCTTTATTCCGATCAACGGTGCTATTAATCCTGTATGTACACTGAGGTCACTGATATCAGCTGATAGTGGAACAGTGCTGTCATGTGTCGTTTCAAACAGTGCAGGTACTGTTGCAAGCGTACTGTGCACATTGACTGTTAATACACCATCAAAAATACTTCGTTCTGAAGCGACACCATCAAGCATTTGCAATGATTCATCAGTGCTGAGCGTTACATCGGGGACACTTGGTACAGGTGCTGCATGGAAGTGGTATTCGAGTAAAAGCGGCACGCCTCTTACAATAACAAAAGTACACCCGGCAGTCAGCTCGTGGTATTATGTTCGCGGTGAAGGTGCCTGTGGCTATACTGCATGGGACTCCGTTCTTGTTACGGTAAATACTATATCATTGAAGCCAATTATCATAGCAACAGATACGATAGTTTGTTCGGGATCTGCAACGACACTTACTGCAACTGGTGCTGTGGGATCGGGAATCTGGAAATGGTACGCAAACAAAACCGAATCCGGACTTATACCCACCGATACATACACATTGACTGTATCACCAACAACGACAACAACTTATTATGCCCGTGGCGTAGGTCCTTGTGGAATATCTGACTGGGATTCCATTACGATTACTGTTAAAACCAGACCGGTGATAGAAACACAGCCAACCTCTGCCGGTGGATGTCTGAATGGTAAGGTGATTTTTTCAATAAAAGCCGGGATAGGAGCAGAATCTGCTACCTACCAGTGGCGCAAAGGAACTACGGATCTCCCAGGGTTGGTACATCCGTCATGCACCCTGGCTGTAATATCCACCAATATCGGTGCATCATTCTCATGCGTTGTAACCAATAGCTGTGGCAGTACAACCTCAAACAGTGCCACCCTTACATCATATACTGAGAGTGTTGATCCAACCTCAATTAATGACTCTATTGAGCGCCACTTGGATTCGAAGGCTATTCCAGTGATGACAATTCACCACCTTAAAGTTGTTGGTGGAAAACTTGGAACCAATGCCCAATGGGTATGGTACTGTCCTGATTTGGGTAAAGGACCTGTTGGTTCTGGTCCGTATATTGCAGTACCTATTAGCGGATCAAATATCATACCAGGAGGACGCGGTTATACTGTACGCGCAGAAGGTCCTTGTAACACAACAGCTTCTGCGAGTACAACGATTTATTAATTGACCTCTATGGCAGTGAAGCAATCAATTGAATGCAGGTCGTTATGCTAACCCGGCATTACAAAGGTTAAATGCGACCTGTCAATACAATAGCAATTCAGACTTTTACATAATAGATTTGCAGGGGTAAAAAGCCCTTGCTGATTTTTCCTGTTTTTCGTTTTGATCTACCGTGCTCTCCCCTGCCCGTCAAACGATCGTGACCTGGCATTATTTGTTCCCGGTCTTTGCTGCTGACGCATTTCACGTTTTATCACTGATGAATAGTTTCCGATCGTTATCCCATAATAGCCATCACCACGACCTTTAAAGTCTGGATTGACAAATTTGGTAATACTGCTATGAATAACAACCATGCTGAGCCGGAATGGATTGTCTCTTGTATGTAAACAGTACAGATCGCTGCCTTCAACGTTCTCACCATGTACACCTGTTGCAGCAGTGACCTTTTTCACCGTACCGTAAAACATTCTCTTTTCAGTTGTATACTTACAATATATTTGTATCGAATCATTAAGTCGTATCTGATACCAGTCAGTCTGATCGTAATTTTCTGATGGTGGAAGTACGGGAAAGAAGAGTTCACGAGTTCCCGAGAAACCGAAATTCGAGACAATTCCGGTAATCCAGGGCCCATTAAGTAGTCGTGATGACCCGGCGGTGACAGCTGACGGACGATGATTTGAAAGCTTTAGTCCGACAATAAAGCCATTTGACGGCATCGGAAACGGTACTTTGACCCCATCAAGACCGGTAAATTTGAAATTAAAAATCTGTTCACCACTTACATTATCAATACTGACCAGCTCAACGGGACTACTGATACCATTTTGTGAACCGTTATCCTTATTGTACCAGACCCTTAGCTCTGCACGATCTCCTGTAGCCGGAGCTGACGGAGCCGAAGATAGTACAGTTGTCATCATACTGATCATTGCTACCGCAAATATTTTACTATTCTTGAAATTCATTCACCATTACCTGTTTCGACATAAAATCATAAACAACATCAGACTTACCCGATGTTGACTCATAAATTCCTGTAAACTTTTTTTCGACATAATCAATTCTGCCGGTAAGTAAACCTATGTCATTCTGTCCATAATCAATAAGTCCAACAATAGTGACACCTGATGGAATCTCGCCTTTTTGTAGCAGTTTGTCGGGTAGTATGGAAATTTTCATACCCTTTACCGTATCAGAAACATTCTGAAGTACCCGCATTACCCGGGCTAATCTATTCTGATTGTGATCATAACGATCAGTACCGCATACTGAATAAAAGATACAATTATCAGATTCATGGTCACTTTTTCTTTCCGAAATAAGCACTACGGAATCACTTGACTCAGGTGCAGTTACATAACTGATATCCTCAATACGAACACCATCGAGAATTGTTGATTTTGAAAATCCTCTTATTCTGTTATCCTTTACATTTTGAAAAGAATTATCAGTTCCCGGATCAAAATCAATATTCATGGCTATTGATTTACCGGTAGCTACATCCCGGTAATCACCCTGAAAATTTATAATAGGCATTCCGTTTGAAGCAGTATACAATCCGCTGTCACTATCAAGCCCTGTGTAAAGCTCTTTACTACTGATTGTATCTCCTGAAAAAAGCTCCCTGCTCAGTGAATAAATGATTTTTGATGTATCAAATTTTACCGGAGTAATAGTAACATTTTTAAATGTAGCTTCCGGTATAAACCAGTTGTCATTTTTAGCATTGGAAGTATCCTGACTTACCGTTATGATTGAAGACCTTATCGTGTCAGTATTCAACCTGATTACGATCTGCGGCACAATGTCACTGACACCGATAGTATCAAGCCGCTTTACATATGTGGTATCTTCAACGTTTAATGTATCAATGAAATAAAACTTTTGGTAGCAGATATAATTTTTAATTATCACAGCACCATCAGATGGCATGACCACGGTATCTGATTTTGCAACTTTGTTAATTACAGAATCATTAATCAGCAATAGTTTAGGCCGGATAACCGTGTCATACAGCGTATCAATTGTGTAAATTGTATCGTAAGAATAGACGGTGTCTTCTTCAAATGCAGCATAATATTTCGCTAATGCTTTTTTTGATACATACGCAGATGAAAAGTCGGCACTCAGTTGAGACTCACCATTTACAAGATAATGTGATGGAAGCCATTTATCTGCGGTATCAAAAACACCCCATGCTTTTTCAAGACAAGTGCCTAAAACAACAGGATTACCGGTTTCAGTTCCTCCCGTATAGTTGACACTACAATCAAGCAGTAATAACAAAGCAAGAAACAGATAAACACCACTGTACTTTTTGATCTTCATTTTTCGCAAACCCGTTTTGTTAACTTTACAGAAACAGGAAAGATCTGAAGATTAAATTGTGCAATCGTTCCATTATCATTTTCGCTTTCAGCCAATTCGAGTATTTCCTTACGCATTGCCTGAATCTTCTCTATTGCTACTTTGTAATTTTCATCAGATAAGTTGATTGTCACACTCGAAATATCCCTCATCTCGCGGGGAATTCTTTCTATCGACTCTGCAGCAAGCCGCATCATTTCCTTATGATAATTAGCAACCGCTACAGACCTCACTTGTGGACCTGTAGTTAAAGATAATGCATTCTGTTTATAAGTGCCATCACTTTTTAATTCAATAAAGTTTAATCGTACCAATAACTCCACCGACCGTTCTGCATCCAGCGCTCTGATTGGCGGAATAACACATGACGCAAGTTTTTTGTAATCTCCATGAAAATTAACTGCCGTAACAAGCTCACGAATAACCGGATTGTACCATGTTGAGTAATAATCCAGCTCTGGTGCTTCCATGAGTTTTGCATTTGAACGGCTTCTGTATTTTACGATTTTTGCAAGATAACTGTTTTTCTCTTCAAGTGTTTTACTTTGATTAAGGAAAACGAGGTTTTCAAAGTAATCCGATTCTTTTTTATTCAGACTGAATGCCTTGCAGGTTTTAAAAATACTCTCTTTTGTCAAATTCCGTTCACCATCAATAACAAGTTTGAGAAAATTAGGAGATTTAAACCCGGCTTTTTGTGAAAACAACCGATAGGAATAAAAAGCGCATTCACTTTTTTTCTGAGCGAATATATCCCTCAGGAATTCCCGGTAATCAATGTAATCAAATATTACAATTTTTTTATCCATTTCAACCAGTTTGAACTACTTTCTCTTTTAATAAAGAAAGAATCAGCAGCAGACACTATGTCTCTGCTGCTGATTCCGGTCTCAACTACATGTTCTTTTTCAGAACATCCTCAGCACGCTTACTACCTTCCAGTCAAGGTCACCCTGAATGAACTGTTTCCAGCTTCCGGTGATGACAATGTCATAAGATAATTGCCGCTGCGAATAGCTCTGCAATTATCATGTACATTTATTGACAGCGAATTTACACCACCAGACAATGATATATCCTTACTGTATACAAGTTTCCCACTAAGATCAAACAACCGTGCTGTAAGAATTCCTGCTTTCACTGACGGTACAATCAGATTAATTGTATTGTTCTTCATTGATACTGTTACCGTTTTTGATACCTGAATGGTTTTTCTGTTGATAACAGGCAACAGGTCAAGATTCATAAGGTCTCTCAAGCTGATATCGTCAATGGATATCCCGTCACCCGTAGTAACAATATTTGATTCAACCGTAACCATATCTACCGTAGATTTTAGTACCACTTGATTTGTCAACCTTATTGCGCCTGTAGTCACTGTGTTTACGACAGTATCAGTCCACAACGCAACACCCGGTTCAAGTGCCAGAAGACTTGTCTGTGTTGTCGTTATACCATATTTCAAGCCGATATCAATAATTGACTGCCAGTATTGATTGAGATTTGTTATTGCATAATACTTTGCAGATGTAAATGCATGACTAACATCATACAGGTTTCTGTAAGCCGAACTTGCGGGATTGAAATCAGGTTTGACAGTTAACTCTTTTGTAAACCACATGCCACCAAGTTTGCCTTTGATATTCACTTTGAACGATTTGGTATAAAGTGATGCAAGATGCCCTGCTATGCGCAGATTTCTGATATTCATATATGACGATGGATAATACACCCCATCCATAATCATCGCATTATTATAATAGTAATAGGAGGCATCAGTACAGTAATAAATATCATTAAGGCCCTCGCTTGTGATCTGTAGTTTCTGAAGTCCTGAATAATTGGAGTTTCCGTATAGTGGTGGAAGATATGGTACCATAACTCTCTTGCCATCGACAACTTTGTATGAATAACTGATTGCAGAAGCATTCAGAAGATCAGCAAGCCTGAAACCTCCTGTCAACTGTGCAACAGAGTACAGTGACGATGAACCATCAATAGTAAATATTGTCGCATCTGTTGTGTCGGCAATCGTTCTGAGATTTTTGACTAAAACCTGTTGGGGACTTAGTACGCCAGTAGCTATCGCGGTAGTATTATACTCAAGCAAGTCGGAAATAAGAATAATAGTACCTTTAGGTTCTTGCGCAATTGCTTTATTAAGAAGCATTTCAGTCGGTGCTACACCAGACGGTGTAATGGAATTAACAAGTTGCATCGCAGCAGCGAGGTTTTCCTTTGATGCTGCGCGGGGTGAATCAAAGACAGAAATGACCGATTCACCTATACCAATAAGAACATTAAACTTATCGGATGATGCGACATATTGACGTAACGCGAGAACCGCATATTTCTTTGCATTTTCCCAAATTGCAACATCTTTATAATAATCGGGTATAATCGCTCTGTTTTTATAATAGACGGTATCTTTGTCAAGTGTTTTACAACGGACATCAAGTGCGATTATTTTCGTAGTTGGCTCATTTTCGAAGATTACCGCATTGTCATCAAGTTCTGTTGTGAATCCGGCACTGAACTTATCTGCAATAGTATCATATCCGGTCCAGACATATGGATCAGTACCTGAAATATCAGCGGTAGTAATAACACAGGTGTCAAGTCGACGCAAATCTGCAGACTCAATTGTAAGCGGCTTTGATGCCGAAAATTCGCCTCTTGATACAGTGCCGGTAGTGACATTATATGTTTTATTATCACCTGCGACATATGACATTGTTACTGCAGGGTACTTATTTACACCAGTAAAGTTGCTACTATCATACATAAATGGCACTGATGCCTTCAATAGTGAGCTTTTAGAATCATCTGTAAAGGTATGCTGAAATTCAATTTCTATGCGTCTGGAACTATTTGCCAAAGCAGGAAATATTCTTAACGAGTAGCATCCATTACCACTATATGTCAATAATGCCGGATCACGTCTTGTTCCAACAATCGAATTGTATTGCTGGGTAGCTAGATCTTTTCTCTGAACATACGCTTTCACCGGTTTATCATTTATCCAGAGCCACATATTTTGCGCAACATAACTTTCAGGTAAAGAAAAACTCGCTGTGATCTCAATAGAATCATTTGCGGGCACAACTCGCTGAGCATATGGAACAGGTGTAATGGAAAGTGATACTTTTGTATTGATCAACCCATAGGAAACCTGATTTGCGATATGAATTGAGTCGACACTTGTCTGGTAGTTAATTCCTTCCCTGACACTGCGTGAATAAAAGGCCCCGAAATTTAGTGATGCGATTACCGCATTGGCGCATAGCAGAACTCCTGCTGCTGCAGATATAATTTTAAACATCCTATCTCCTCCATTGAAGAACTCGTTTCTCTCCCTGGAACAATGCCAGAGGCGTAATAAAAAACAGGCAGATGCATCTGGTATAAAGATACCTAACGGTACCTGTACTGTCTACACTTCAAGCAATTATCTGTATTCTTGTGTATACAGGCAATTAAATGATGATTAGATGTATATCATTGATATTTAAAGATAATTAATAAACAAAAATATTTTGCATATTCATTAATGCCACGTTTGTGATAGGGACAAGGCATGCCTTGCCCCTATCAGCCTGTACAAAACATTGTTTACCCATGCATTAAACGTTGCACCGGTGCCGATTGTGCACCGCAAATCAGAAAACATCAATAATATGGTGTACATAACAAAAATTTATTTATATTCCTATTAACTGTTTAAGTGATTAAATCTCAGTCTGGAGAGCGCTTGTCAACCTGTCTTTCATGTAACGATCTGCATGTTTCCTTTAAAATGCCCGATTATACTGCTCATGCAGTCAGAGGCGTTACATTCGAGATTCCGGAAAGACAGACGATCAGTATTGTCGGTGAATCGGGATGTGGAAAAACGATGACCGCGTTGTCGTTACTGCGTCTTGTTCCCGAACCCTACGGTGTTATTCACAGAGGATCAATATTTTTTGAAGATCGTGATATTCTGCAATTGAAGAAGGATGAGCTCAGACGTTTACGGGGCGGGAAAATTTCAATGATTTTTCAGGATCCGATGACATCACTGAATCCACTCATTATCTGTGGTAAACAAATTACCGAAATGATTGAATGCCATACGACCTTAAACCCTAAAGAGACTGTAGACCGGACCCTGCAACTGCTTGGTGAGGTAGGTATTTCAGAGCCATCACGCACATTTTCAAGCTACCCGCATCAATTGAGTGGCGGAATGCGTCAGAGGGTGATGATTGCCATGGCATTATCCTGTTCACCACGGCTTCTTATTGCTGATGAACCTACGACTGCTCTTGACGTAACGGTTCAGGCTAAAATCCTTGACCTTCTTTATAATTTGCAGCATGCAAAAAACATGTCGATGATGCTCATTACACATAATCTTGGGATCGTTGCCGATATTGCAAATCAGGTAATTGTTATGTACGGTGGTGAAATCATGGAATTTGCACCCGTTACGAGCCTTTTTAATGCTCCGGCTCATCCATATACCAAAAACCTGCTTGAAACCATTCCACACACCGATAATAAAAAAGGCAGACTTCAGGTGATCCCCGGTGATGTCCCTACATTGCGGAATATTCCATCGGGTTGCCCGTTTAATCCCAGATGCTCTATGGCTATGGATCGATGCCGGAAAGAGCATCCACCACTATACAATCTGGATACCACACATACCGTGAGATGTTTTCTCTATGACAAATAATGAACCTGACAAAAAGTATCCGGTAGTAACTGTTGATAACCTCAGAGTTCACTATCCTGTTCGTAAAGGTGTTTTCGGAAAAACATCTGGATATGTAAAAGCGGTTGATTCGATATCGTTTACAATTAATACAGGTGATGTGTTTGCACTGGTTGGTGAATCCGGCTGTGGAAAGACGACTGCGGCACAAGCAGTCCTTGGTTTGAACCACATTACGGATGGACGTGTTCAGCTTTACTTAAGTAATTTCAGTAACAAACCGGTCGAATGGGTTTCACTTGACCAGAAAGCCCGGAGAGTAATCCGCAAACACATTCAAATTGTTTTTCAGGATCCCTATAGTTCACTCAACCCCCGTCTTACTATCGGTTCCATCCTTGAAGAACCACTTCAGATACACAATCTTTATAATAAACAGGATCGGAAAAATATTGTTGTAAACCTGATGCAACAGGTTGGACTTTCAACAGAATACCTGACACGATACCCCCATGAATTCAGCGGCGGTCAGCGTCAGCGGGTCGGTATTGCAAGAGCTTTGGCTACAAATCCTCAATGCATTGTCGCTGACGAACCGGTAAGTGCTCTTGACGTTTCGATACAGGCTCAGATTATTAACCTTATGCAGGATCTGCAGACAACTCATAATCTTACACAACTGTTTATTTCCCACGATCTCGCTGTGGTTCGTCATCTTGCAAATAAAGTCGCTGTAATGTACCTTGGTAAAATTGTTGAATCAGGGTCCGACGAACAGATATTTACAAATCCAAAACATCCCTACACAATGCTTCTGCTTGACAGTATTCCAATTCCCGGAAAAGGTCGTCTCCATAAAAAAAAACCGAATGAACTTGAACTGATTTCTAATACGACAGGATGCAGTTTTTATCCCCGGTGCAACAGACGCAGCTCAGGTTGCCTTGACACAGTACCGGAATTAAAAGATCTTGACGATGACAACAATCATTGCTGCGCATGCATAAACATATAACCTGGACGATCACCTGTTATACCTGAACCGGATGGTTCAGGTATAACAGGTGATCGTTACCATACAACGTTTAAGCTGTTTCCAGAAGTTATTTAGTGTCGGTCAGCGGTGGCAGAATAGCAGCGGATTTAATAACAACCGGAGTTACCGGTACATCAGTCATCATTCCCTTTGAGGTTTTCGGAGCTTTCGCAATTGCATCAACAATATCCATACCCTGAATAACCTTACCAAATACACAATATCCATATCCGGAACTTGATGTATTCTTATGGTCAAGAGCCGGATTATCCACTACATTGATAAAAAATTGAGCAGTTGAGGAATTCGGATTACTTTTTCGTGCCATTGCAACAGTACGGCGTACATTTTTTACTTTATTATGTGCTTCATTCTGAATTGGTGCTTTGGTTTCTTTTTCTTTCATATCAGCGGTCAAGCCACCACCCTGAATCATAAAACCATCAATTACCCGATGAAAAATAGTGCCATTATAAAACCCGCTATTGACATACCCTAAAAAGTTTTCTACCGTTTTTGGTGCAGTGGTACTATCGAGGCGAATAATAATATCACCCATAGTCGTTTGCAGTTTCACTTCAGGATTTGAAGCAAGTGCAATTGAACAAAATAAGGCTAAGGCAGCAAGCATTTTGATCATAGTTTTTTACCTCCGAAGTTTTCTGTTATAAACATTGTGTCGGGAATTATACTTGTTAAAATATATCATCCTTAATGCATGAACAATTTCTTTTCTTTCGTCCTGAACGCTGATGTTAATTCAATTGGATATCGTAGTTAAAATGTGTATATTGATCACTCCACATTGCGGGATTACTAGTCAGACAGATCACTATGACAACACACGACGAACAAAAATCAAATGAATGGATAGTATATATTCTTCAGTGCAACGACAACACCTTCTATACCGGCATTACCAAAGATTTACAAAAACGCATTGAACTTCATCGCACGGGAAAGGGTGCACGATACACCCGTGGCCGCTCACCGTTCATTCTTGTCTTTTCAGAGAAGTGCGCTACAAAAAGTATTGCATTAAGACGGGAATATGCTATCAAGCAGTTATCCCGTAATGAAAAAGAAGCTCTGATTGCGGGCTGAATGGTGTTATTATGCATAACAATCTGAAACCGGAAAAAAACAGAGACTATTTATTCATGATTAGCAGTCACGATGTTGCTGCGCTCTATAACGATTCTTAATTCTTTGCAGTATCCAGCTTAATTTGATTGGCCCACCCCACCGCTTCGATGTATACATCTGTTGCCTTCTCTTTGTCAAGCTTCAATTTCCCTGAAAGTTCATGAAAAAGGTCCCATTCCCCTTTTTCGTAGGCAAGTATTGTTCGCAGGATCCAGTATAGATAATTCTCTTTTCCAAGCAGTGCATCTTTTACATCAGATGCAAGCGGGAGTCTTGCAATCACTTCATCAATCGGACGGTTAAAAAAGACATCGATACAGGAAAACAATCCCATTAGAAACACTTCCGATTCCCGTTCTGCACATCCGATAATCCTGGTTATCATCTCTCCGAACTTTGCCCGCACAAGAACAAGCCACACGAGTTCATCAGGTTGATCCGCCCCCATATCCTGTACAATGACAAATGATAGCCATTTCTGTAATTCACGGAGTCCCAGATAGACCAGTGCCTGTTTGATTGATCGTATTTCTGACGTTCTGCGAAATGCAGCCGAATTGACAAGACGCAAAATCTTGTATGATAGAGACAGATCCCGCTGTGTTATTGCAGATAAAACATTTACATCCGGTTCTGATTTTGACAATTCGTTAAGGAGTTGAAACTGCGCCATCTTTGATGGTGTAATGGCTTTACCGTCAACAATAACCGGCTTACTGAAAAAATACCCCTGAAATAGTGAATATCCACATTTTGCAGCCCATTCAAACTCATCCTCCTTCTCAACTTTTTCTGCAAGAAAGAGTATCTTGAATAATTTAAGCTCGCGGACAATGTCAGCCTGCTGCTCAGGAGTACATTTCATAAAATCAACTTTAATAATGTCAATATACGGATACAATGGAATATACCTGTTAATATCATCTGCAGTGAAATCATCAACAGCAATAACAAATCCGTTTTTTTTCAGTTCAGTACAAATCTCAACGAGCTGGTTATCAGCGGTTACATCCTCAAGAATCTCAACCACCAGCGATTCCTTCGAAAAGAGCATCGGGGTTTCTTCCCTGAGGTGTGTGAAGGTAAAGTTAATAAACGCTTTTTTATTTTGAGTCAATGTATCAAGTCCCAGAACAAGAAGCGAATTTGTTATAAGTGCTGATGTCGCCGTATCACCATCAATGCCGCTAAATGAGTTTATTCTGCTGTTACGATAAAGAAGCTCGTACGCAACGACTTCTTTTTTAGTATTGAAAATAGGTTGACGGGCAACAAATATTTCCACGATTATTCCTCACATTTTGTTTATTATCAACATCTTAGTAGATAAAACAATTCAATTATGATTAGGGTATATAACGTTTGTACCGCACAATTAAAAAAATAAGTGTACACTCGATATATATATCCGAAGATTATATCATTTAAAAAAATCATTGCAATGTAAACATTACCGGTGGTGCGAAGGTATTTTTTTCTTGGTATTACTATTCTAAGTGCCGGAAAATAAATAACTAAAAAACAATGGAACATTAATGCAATGGTCCGGGTAATTATTTGATAAATTTTTAAACGCGCGTTTATTATTTTAACATGTTGCTTTAACATGAAATTACTGTACAAGTCATAATATAAAATCTGGTTTTCCAGTTCCATTGTGACTGTTAAGAGAGGGATACGATGCGTACTGTTTGTATAAAAATCGGCGGTTCGACTGTTGATGCAGAGGGGCTTCTGTTTGAACTTGGTCAAAGCATAAAAACACTTATCGCGGATGCGTTTCCAATTATTGTTCATGGTGGTGGTAAAGATATCGCCCGGCAGCTCGAACTTTTGAACAAGGAATTTACATTCATTGAGGGCATGCGGGTCACGGATGCAGAGATGGTGAAGATCGTCCAGATGGTTCTGTCCGGTGATGTCAACAAGAGGATTGTCAATGCTCTTCTTATGCAGGGTGTAAACGCATTCGGTTTCAGCGGTGTTGACAGTAACCTCTTTGAGGCATCAAAGATGCTTATGAAAGGTCAGGATATCGGTTTTGTCGGACAAATTGACAAAGTAAACACGTCGATTATTGACATTTTAAAAACAAACAGAATTATCCCGGTTATATCCCCTATTTCGCGTGATGCTTCAGGATGTATCTATAATGTCAATGCCGATCTTGCCGCAAGTGAACTTGCAATGGCAATCAGGGCTGATGACCTTGTGTTTGTATCTGATGTTCCCGGAGTATTAATTGACAAAAAAGTACGAAGCGAGATACGAACATCAGAAATCGAAGGCCTTATTGCCGCAGGCCATATTACCGGAGGAATGATTCCTAAACTTCGCTCCGCTGCAGACGCTGTAAACCGCGGTGTTGGCAGAGTTCATATATGCGGATGGAAAGACAGCTCTACATTGCGTAACGAACTGACAACATCAACATCTCTTGGTACAGTCATTTTCAAATAACGGAAAACATATGAAAAAAGATCTAAACTCACTATTTGTCCCTGTATTTAAAAGAAGCGGTGCTCCTTTTGTAAAGGGTAAAGGCGTTTACATTTATGATACGGACGACAGGAAATTCCTTGATTTCGGTTCCGGCATTGCTGTAAATGCATTAGGTTATGCGCACCCGGTTATTGACAAGGCTATAAAGTCATATGGAGCCAGTCTTCTGCATACATCAAACCTCTATTTTGTCAAACCACAAATTGATCTTGCTGAATTGCTCATAAAAAAGAGCTTCGCAGACAAGGTTTTTTTCTGTAACAGCGGTACCGAGGCAAACGAAGCTGCTATTAAATTTGCCCGTAAATACGGTAAGTCAATCAATCCTGACAAGTTTAACATTCTCTCATTCGAGGATGGTTTTCATGGAAGAACGTATGGCGCATTAAGTGCTACTGCACAACCAAAATTTCATGCCGGGTTCGATCCAATTCTTGAGGGCTTTTACTATAGTCCCTTTAATGATATTGAGCGTGCAAAAAAAGTGTTGTCAGAACATTCTTTTGCTGCAATCATTATTGAGCCGATACAGGGTGAAAGCGGCGTTCATGCTGCATCAAAGGAATTTCTTACATTCCTTCGCGACTATTGTGATAAAACGCAGACGCTGCTTATCTTTGATGAAATACAGTGCGGTGTGGGAAGAACCGGTAAATTGTGGGGTTATGAGCATTCAAAAGTCATACCTGATATCATGACTCTTGCAAAACCGATTGGTGGCGGTCTGCCTCTCGGAGTTGTGCTCTGTAAAGATGCTGTGGTCGCTCAGCTTGCAGTTGGTGATCATGGTACAACATTTGGCGGAAATCCTCTTGCATGTCTTTTAGGACTGAAAACACTGGAAATTATCTCCGACAAAACGTTCTTACAGAAGGTAAAATCCCTTGGCAGTTACCTTAAGAAAAAAATGAATCAGCTCAAGAAAAAATATCCTGTAATTGAGGAGGTCCGTGGGGATGGTCTTCTGATCGGCGTACAGCTGTCTGTTGATCCACTTCCCGTCGTGGCAAAATGTAAGGATAACGGACTTCTGGTAATTAAGGCAGGGCATCACACAATTCGTTTTATCCCTCCTCTTGTAATAACACAAAAGGATATTGATAAAGCGGTTGATATTTTCGAAAAAACGCTTGCATCAATGTAACCCCCTGTAAACGGTGTTTATATTGTGTCAGGTACTTGTTCTGTAAATAATTATTTATCAACAATGCATACTGAGTATCACTCCGGTATGTCACGATTATAAAGGATTTAAAAATGGAAAAAGTAGTACTTCTTTATTCGGGTGGCCTTGATACATCAATAATGATTCCATGGCTTAAGGAAACGTATAACTGTGAAGTTATCGCCATGTGTGCTGATCTCGGGCAGGAGGATGAACTGAGTGGCCTTGAAGAGAAAGCGATTAAAACAGGAGCATCAAAGCTTTACATTGAAAGAATGACTAAAGAGTTCATTACCGATTATATCTATCCTACGCTTAAAGCAGGTGCAGTGTATGAAGGATCATACCTCCTCGGGACCAGCTTTGCGCGCCCTCTTATTGCACAGCGGGCTGTAGAGATTGCACATAAAGAGGGTGCAACAGCAGTTGCACATGGTGCTACAGGAAAAGGAAACGATCAGGTACGTTTTGAACTTACCGTTATGGCACTTGACCCGACACTAAAGATCATCGCACCATGGAAAGACCCTCTCTGGAAAATGCGTTCCCGCGAAGACTGTATTGCATACGCTGAAGCACGCAACATTCCAATTGCACAATCTAAAAAGCGAATCTATTCTGAAGATAGAAACATTTGGCATATCAGCCATGAAGGTGGAATGCTTGAAAGCCCCTGGAATGAACCGACAGATGATGTTTACACATTGTCAAATACTATTGAAAAAGCTCCTGATACAGCAGAACATGTAGAAGTTACCTTTGAAAAGGGTATCCCCGTTGCAGTAAATGGTAAAACACTTGATCCGGTTGCTCTCTTAAAGGAGCTTAACGAGATCGGGGCTGTACATGCCATCGGACACGTTGACATGGTAGAAAATCGCCTTGTTGGTATCAAATCCCGCGGTGTGTATGAAACACCAGGCGGCACGATCCTTTATTTTGCACACAGAGAACTCGAACGGCTGGTTCTTGACCGTGATACAAGTCACATGAAAGAGATGCTTGCAATCCGTTATGCAGAGCTTGTGTACAATGGTCAGTGGTTCTCGACATTAAGAAAATCGCTCGATGCATTCGTTGATGTAACACAGCAGAATGTTACCGGTAACGTCCGGATGAAGCTTTACAAAGGAAATATTGTTGCCGCCGGTTCACAGGCAGAGAAATCGCTCTACCTCGAAGACCTTGCATCATTTACCGATACCGAACTCTACGATCAGAAGGATGCAACAGGTTTCATCAGACTCTTTGGACTTCCAATGAAAGTCAATGGTCTTGTTGAACGGAAATTCAAAAAGTAATCCTTTGTGTAACTACCAGGAACATAGCAGGATACAGAGTATTACATTAATTACTACTCTGTATCCTTATCAGAAATAAAATTCTCTTTGATCAATAGTATGCCTGTATGGCACATTTGACATTGTGGTTAATATATCACCCTTTAATTATAATTACCATCATGAACAAAACAATTGACACAATAATAGTTGCTGCCGGTTCCGGCTCCAGACTGGGCTTTTCGATGCCCAAAGCGTTTGTACCACTGGCTGGAAAACCATTGCTGTCCTGGAGTCTTGACACGTTTTTACAGCATCCATCCATTCGCACGGTTATTCTTGTCGTTCCGCAACCAATGCTTGATGAAACTGTATCAAAATTCGGTTCACCCCGTGTGAACTGTGTGGCTGGTGGAGCAGAACGCTGGGAATCAGTCCGGAATGGTATTCATGCATCAGATGCAGACTATGTGATGATTCATGATGCTGCACGGCCGCTTGTAACAACCCGGGTGATTGATTCCATTCTTGACAAATCATCACATTCAGAGTGTATTTTCACAGCAACACCGGTAGTTGATACAATACGAAAATATACAGATGACACTGCCGGCGAAACGATTAACAGAGAAGAACTTGTCAGAGTAGGAACACCACAGTTCTTCCGGCGATCCGCCTTAAGTAAAGCATTTCTATCGATTAAACCTGGAGATGCACTGCCGACAGATGAAGTAATGCTGATGCAGAAAAACGGTCATACAGCGACAATCGCCTGGGGTGATCCGAATAATTTTAAAATTACAACAATTGAGGACCTGCATTTAGCAGAAGCGTTGAAAAAGTGACACAGACTTTTTCTCTAATGTAAACAGCACTGCTGAGATACTGTTTCCGGTCTCCTTTACAGCGTCACTTCCCGATAAAAAGGTCAAAGAGTTCTACAAATCCGATTCCAACAATCTCTATTGCGATCAGGATTATCACGATCCATTCGAGCTTATGGCTTTTACGGGCTGAAAGTACCTGAAAAAGAATTGTCGTAGTTTCATTAATGAAATCAAGTTTTGTTGACAATACCTTCTGACGTTCAGGAATATCAAAGAAATCAAGTAATTCCTGATACAGATTTTCAATAGCCTCTGAATCCCATGTTTCTGCCGGTTTGTCAAATAATGCCACATTACTAAGCACGGTGTATCGGGTCTGCATGGCAAAACCGATGTTTTTAAGTATCTTGCGTGATGACATACTGATTTTTCCCTCTGTACTCAGTTGTTCAAGATATTGGTTGAATCCTGGCAATGCATTATCAGTCTGACGCTCCAGGTGATCGAGGGCAACTGATTGAGCAAGCAACATTGCAATTATCCGAAGCTTTGTCGATGTAGTGCCGGATTCCTTCAGATGCACTTCACTGTATTGAATTTTATCTTCCGATGTACCAATTTCTACAATAAGCCGGTCTTCAACCTCTTTCTCGACAAATGGATCTGTAAGTGTCTCAATAATTCGCGAAGAAACAAGCTGTGCAACTTTTTCATCATACGAATAAAAAACGACAGCACCGAAACTGGTAATCATAACCCTATGTAATTCACTGATTTTAATTACTAATGGATCATGAAATTCAATTGTATATTCCTGAAATTTTTTACTTACTTGTACTTCATCAATAGTTGATCTGAAGTACCAGGCTTTAAATGGAAGTTTCATACGTA